>JAIRLY010000335.1 GCA_031259075.1 Dysgonamonadaceae bacterium
CATCTCCCGACAAGGGATAAATAACCGTACCTCCTGAAATTTCGGAGTAAGTTCCTACTTCGGAGGCAAAACCGTAGCTGTTGATTTGCGCCGTTGCTGTTGTTAAGCCAACGATGCACCAAACTAAAAATGAGATAATCTTTTTCATAAATTACATTTGTTAATTATTTAATTATAAATCGTTTTGTTTGTACGCTGTTTTGCGTAGTAAGTTGAACAATATATACGCCCGCCGACAAATGTTGAACATTCCATGGGATACTGTTTTCTCCGGCATGCAACTTCGATTGGATACGGGTTACTTTTTGTCCCGACACGGAATAAATATCAAGGGTTGCATTTCCGGTCGTCGAGTTGTCCAGCACAAAATTGACCTTGCCGTTTGCTCCGCCGGAAATGATTTCGAAACGGCTGTTTGTCCCTGTTTCCGGGAAACGGATAGCAGTGACGTCCAGATCAGCTAACGGTATTTTATGGGCAAATACGGCTCCGCCATCACTCAGCGAAGAGGTGCGGTAATCGCTCCAGAATGTAAGAAAATACTCGTTATCAAACAAAGGCATGGAAACTAAACCGGATTTTAATGTTCCTCTTTCCGAAAACACAATCCGGTTAAGAGATTGCGGTTGTTCGCCGCTCACATCGAACAGTGTAACAATGTTTTCGACGGAACTATTCGTATCATAAGCATGTTGGTGAAAAACCGCTATTTTTCCATCGCCGGCCAACTGAATAGAGTAATAACCGACATTTCCGTTATCCAATACCAATCCGTTCGTGTTGCCTTCTTCGCCCTCCTGATTTGCCCAGCATAATTGGCCGTCTTTCGATATTTTTTGCAAGACAATGCTTCTATAAGACTGATTACTGTTGTCTTCTTCCCATGCGGCATAGAGGATTTCCTCGTCAGGATCGTAACATAATGAAGGCCGGAAACCACGCATGTATTCACTCCAAGTCAATCGCAACCCTTCTTCATTGCCGGAAGTAACAAATCCCTGTGTTCCGTCGGACAAAATGTGCGACACGTAAGCTTCTTCATATTTATCGTTGTAACGATCGTCGTACCAGCTGGCAAAAATACCTCCGTTTTGATCGGGAATTATATCGAAAGCCAACCAGACCTGAAGAGTAAAGCCGCCGCGGTAGATGGGGACTTCACCGGCCCACAATTTTTCTTTGTCGAAAGCAAATTTTTGCGCGTACATTGATTCGCCTTTGGCATAGGCGACAATAAAGTTACCGTAGCCGGCGTCCGCCACATACGGATAACTGTATGAAATCGCATTGTCCGTCAACAGCAAAGGCTCGTTCCAAAGAAATTTACCTTCTTTCGATACTCGCTCTACCGCTATATAAGACCTGTTTTTGTTCAGATAAATGTCATGTGCAAAAATATAACTGCCGTCGATAAGTTCGATTACTTTAATATTTGCGACCGTATAATAGGCATAGCCTTTATCCAAATCCAGCGGTTCTTCCCAAAGAAACTCGCCGGCAGGCGATACTTTATATACGAAATAACTCTGATTCGGATAGCTGCGGTCATTCCAATTGCGTTCGTCTTTCACTATATAAAGGGCATTGCCGTCGCTATCCGTAAAAACAGCTCTGTCGTAGCCCATAGTGAACGAACGGGAAGGTTCGTGACTAATTAATGTTTCTTCATCGGCGATCACCTTTCTCCCTTCCTTGTCGAGGATTTGCATGAAATAAGCAACATCCACATTATCGGAATACCTGTCTCCTTGCTTTTCAGGGTCTTCTGCCAGCAAATCCCAAAACGCGACAAACGCCACGCCGTCTTTATTCATTTGCGCTTCAAAACTCAGGATTCCGTCAACGGTCACTCGCAGATTTTCCTGCGAATTCGGATCCCATTGCGCCGATAATCCCAACACATACATCAGTCCTAAAACTGTCAGTAATACTTTTCTCATATTTTCAACAATTTAATAGTGAATAAAAATGGGAGTTTCAAAATATTATCGAATGAGTATTTTGAACGTTTCCCTTTGATTGTTTCTCTCAATTTTAAGTAAATAGAATCCGCCGGATAAACCGTCCGCCGGAATACGGATGTCGTTATTGCTCTGTACTCCAGCCTTTTCGCGCTTCCAAACGCATTGTCCGGCCAAAGAATAAAGTGCAAGCGCAGTTTGCCCCGACAAGTCGCCCTGCAAGCAAATGTTATTCTGGTGATCGACGAATGTTTTTATGGAAATTGCTTGCGGCGAATGGATAGCGGTCATATCGGGCAAAGTGGTAGCGAAAAAGATGCGAACGCCGAATTGCAAGATACCTAAGTCTTGTGCAAAAAGCAATTTATCCGATTTTTTTAGCTTGACGTAACCCTGGCCGGCAATGCCGTCGCCCCATAAGTCAACTACTTCAAAACAGTAGATTTGATTGGCTTCCAGTTGCAGGGAATCTTTTTTCAGGCTGTTCGAACCGGCGGGATAAGGGCCGAAAGTATGTACGACTTGTCCGTCCCGGTCTTTAATAGTATACGTATTTTCATCCGCCCAATTATCGGGTTTTATGTCTACAAAAATGTACGGTGTAGCTTCAAGGGGTTTATTGAAAGTCCCGGATAAGCGCGTGTCGCTAAGAGATGTTTCATTTACTTTAACCGCCTCAATCTCAAATGTGTTATCGTTCTGTATGTCATATGGTTGCACATCCAAACGGATCAGCCGGCTTTGATAGGCAGGAATATTGCCCGTCCATGTAACCGGCTCGACAGCATTATTGATTTTGACATTAAAATCAATAGTCGTCAGCGGGTAATGCGATTCGTTTTTTACGTTCAGTTCGAAAAAATTGAAGGCATAGATCGAAGTATAACCTTCTTTCGGAGGCGACAAGGTAATTTTCAGGGGCTTGGTATAGTTGAGATAGGAGGGCTTTTCGGCGATAACGTTCAGCACATCGCCTTTCCCTGCTGTTATAAATGCCAAAACTTCT
>JAIRLY010000404.1 GCA_031259075.1 Dysgonamonadaceae bacterium
TTTGCACAAAATCAAATATCATCACATCAGTTATGATGAAACAATTATTGCCGGTCGGATTAGGAATGGGATTAATGATCACTAAATAAACGCTAAATTTATTATTACAATGAAAAACATTTTTTATTTGTTATTTTCAACAATTCTGATTACTTCCTGTAATCAAACTGAACAAAGAGATACATTGGTGAGCCAATCGTTTTCAGACGAATGGAAATTTAATGCCGGAAAAGGCGAAGACCTTCATTTGGAAAGTCCGGATTTGGACGACTCCGATTGGGTTGTTGTATCCGGAAATAAAACGCTCAAGGAACAAGGGGTGTCACTCGACAATGGCTTTGGCTGGTATCGTAAAACAATTGTTTTGCCGGACAGTCTTCAAAAAGCTATTCGGAAAGCAAATGCGGCAGTTATTCATTTAGGAAAATTTGCGGCAACCGAAGAGATTTATCTAAATGGCAATTTGGTTGGTAAAACAGGTGATTTTCCGGACAATTACAAAGGTTACCATGATGAAGAACGTCATTACCTGGTTCCTGCAAACAAATTCAATTTATTCGGAGAAAATCTGCTTGCGATTAAATTTCATGATGGTTGGAGTTTAGGTGGATTTCTGGACAATACCGATTTGAGTATTTCGTCGGCAATAACGAAAGATCAATTGTCGATGACCATTGACGTGAAAGATGAAGATTACATTTTCATGTCTCCTCATCCGATAGAAATTGAAGTAAAAGTCAAAAATGGAAACGGTCGCCCTATAACCGGAAACTTGATAGTCAGTTTATTGACCGACGATTACCTACCTGTTCAAAAAGACTCTCAAAATATCGTGATTAAGGCCAATCAAAGCTATGCTTACACATCCAAATTGGAGAATCCCAATCCTGGCTTTTACCGCTATTCTGTGTCTTTTATTGAAAATGGAGACGTAGCTTGTGAAAAGAAATTCAACGTAGGTTATGAACCGGAAAAAATTGCTTCGCCTTTAGACCATCAAGCTGATTTAAAAGAATTTTGGGATAACAATCTGAAAGAACTAAAAAAGATATCGCCTCAATACAAAGCGACCTTAGTTCCCGAATTTTCCGCACAGGATTATAATGTCTATCTGATAGAAATGAAATCTTTTGGGAAAGAATTGATTAGAGGTTATTACGGCCAACCGAAGAAAGAAGGAAAACATCCGGTCATCGTGGAATACATGGGCTATGGTTCTTCGCCCTATCCTCCTACACAAACATACGATGGATTTGCTTATTTTATACTGTCCATTCGCGGGCAAGCCTTAAATCAACCGGCAAATCGTTTTGGAACGTGGATTACGTACGGATTAGAGAATAAAAAAGATTATTATTATCGAGGCGCATTCTGCGATGTAGTAAGGGCCATTGATTTTGTATGTTCTTGTCCGGAAATTGATTCGGAAAAGATAGCCGTTCGCGGAGGAAGTCAAGGCGGCGCTCTGTCGTTTGTCGCAGCCTCTTTAGATAAACGGGTCAAGGTGGCTGCTCCGAATATTCCTTTCTTATCGGATTATCGGGATTACTTCCGAATTACTCATTGGCCGAGAAGTGATTTTGAGTATTATTTACAACAACATCCTGATGCCAAATGGGAAGAAATTTATCATTTATTGACTTATTTTGATATTAAAAATCTGGCGCAATGGATTGAATGTCCTGTTATCATGGGAATAGGTGTACAAGATGAAGTTTGCCCTCCACATATTAATTTTGCCGCTTATAATCAAGTAAAATCAGAAAAGAAATGGATGGCATTTCCAAAACATGGCCATAGTGTCGGAAAAGAATTTTATGATGAAACAATGGTGTTTTTCAAAAAAAAGTTATTAATTAATTGATATACAAAAATTTTAATAACCATATCATTTCATTGACTTCGACGAAATGGTTCCAATTGGTTTTGGAACGGAAAGTATTAAAGTAATACAGAAGAAATTAGACGGAAAACAACAAAAGAAAATTAATTAATAAATATGTACCATGAAAAAACTAATTTTACTTATCAGCATTGTTTTTTGCCTCTTTGCATGCAGAGGTAAAGAAACACAAACCGTAGAAAAAACGCAACGTTTCGTTTCTGTTCAAAACGGTCGGTTGGTAATTGACGAAAAGCCGTATTATTTTATAGGTACTAATTTTTGGTTCGGCGCTATTTTAGGATCGCAAGGACAAGGCGGAAATCGAGACAGATTAACAAAAGAATTGGATTTCATGAAATCAATCGGTATCAACAATCTTCGCGTTTTAGTAGGCGCCGACGGTTATCCGGGGCAGGAAGTAAAAGTGATGCCTACACTACAATTAGAACCGGGCGTTTATAACGATACCATTTTCGAGGGGTTGGATTATTTTTTGTCCGAATTAAGTAAAAGAAACATGCATGCTGTTTTGTTTATCAACAATAGTTGGGAATGGAGTGGCGGTTACGGACAATATTTGAACTGGGCCGGCAAAGGAGATGTGCCCGAAGAAGGCGTTCGGGATTGGATTAAATTTCAAAAACATGTAGCTCAATATGCCGATTGTGAAGAATGTAAAAAATTATTCTTTAATCATATAAAACATGTTTTAGGACGAACCAACCGTTATACGGGATTAAAATATACAGAAGATCCGGTTATCATGTCCTGGCAAGTGGGAAACGAACCAAGAGCCTTCAGTCAGGAAGCCAAAGAACCCTTTGTCAGATGGTTGGCCGAAGCAACTAAACTCATTCGCTCATTAGATAAAAATCACTTGATAACCATTGGTAATGAAGGAACAATGGGAAGCGAAAACGATTTGGAGATGTATGAAAAAATACATGCCGACCCCAATGTAGATTACATCACGATCCATATTTGGCCCAAAAACTGGTCGTGGATCAATATTGCAAATATCACAAGTTCAATAGATGTAGCCATCGAAAAAACCAATGAATATTTAAATACGCATTTAGAGATTGCCGAAAAACTCAATAAGCCAATGACTATCGAAGAATTTGGATTTCCGCGCGATCATCATCTCTATACTTTAGAAGATTCTACAACAGCTCGCGATCAATATTACGAAAACATTTTCCAGCAAGTACTAACTGCCTCAGAAATAAATGGACTTCTGGCAGGTTGTAATTTTTGGAGCTGGGGAGGTTTTGGTCGTCCTTCACACAAGTACTGGAAACCTTGGGACGATTATCTGGGCGATCCTTCGCAGGAAGAGCAAGGATTAAATTCTGTATTTGATACGGATTCTACAATTAAACTTATTAAGAATTTTACAAATAGACTTAAATAAAAATGGAAAATATGCTTTATTTGTAATTCTCTTATCATTAACAACCTGAGTTTCGGATAAGAAAATTCGTACAAATGTACTAACTGTTTATTTACCAAAACTCAGGTTATTAGATGTCTTTTTTTCTGTATCCTTGTTATTTCTTGCACCTGACACTAAACAAGTAGTACTTATTGCTTGTGCCGCGCTGTACACTGGAGTTGCTATTGCGCAGACCCCGTTGCCATGCAGCATTGGTGTTACCGGCGTTACCGGACCAGAAGTACGTGTATGTGCTGTAATAGACATTGCTACCTTTTTCGAGGATGCCTACTAACAGCGCGTTGAAACCCGTGCCGTCAGTGTTACTTACGCCGTTAGTAGCAGTATTGTTAACCTTTGTAGGACTTTTCATTTGATGGCCCCACCAAGTTATGTTGTTTCCTTCGTCCGGACGCCAGCCGCTTAGATCTTTATACATTTCATCCCATGTAAATGGATCTGTTTGTTCGGAATAAAGGTCCGGATTGGTTGCAATCTCTTTTTCCAATTGATTGAAATCGTAATCGCTGGGGATTACCCATCCATCCGGACAAATCCCCTGACGGTCGGAGGATCTACCTCGAAACGCATTTACGGCCTCTGTCGTTGCCGTACCAATATTGGCCGCGCCCCAAGTGTACAATAAACCGTATGCAGGATTATCTTCAAAAACTGTTTGACTAAGGTAGGGGTAATAATAAGAGATCGCATTGTAATCGTTAATTTCATTTTTGTCTTCGGATATTTCTTGTTTTAGATTTCCCTGCATAGTGTAAGTAGAACGCAAATTCTGAGTCATCCAGCATACGCCTCCGAATTTAGAGACCGTATACCGGTTTCCTTCGGCGTCCGCTAAACCGGCAACAGGCGAACATTCGTCCCGGTCGCCCACCGTAATTTTTCTTTGGAGCGTATGTGTAGCAAGATTATCCGTTACCTTACACTGCAAAACAATTGTGTCGGCTTTACTTGGATTATTTACAAGATCTGTTTTGGTTAAAATGCTACTTTTAAAAATAAGCTCTACTGTCTCTCTTGTTCGGTCAGTGCCCAAAGAAACAAGTTCTCCTGTTTCATCTGTTACATTTTTTACAATGCTCCATTGATAAGTAGGCGTACCTGCTCCGCTCAATGTTTCCACAGTATATTCATTTCCGGTCAATAACAATTGCGTCCGATCGGTATCTCGTCCCTTAGTAGGATCATTGTAAGCAGTCACATTAATATCATATCCGGTAGCGCCGTTGATCCGGTACCAACCCTGATACTTGCCC
>JAIRLY010000054.1 GCA_031259075.1 Dysgonamonadaceae bacterium
TCAATCGCTTTATCAGCGATTCAGGGAGAAAAAAACATAAAATAACTTTTTCTAAGAAACAGATACTTTTTTACATTTTTTCTGCTTGCTCACTTGCCTAATCTTAGGTAAGGTGGACATGATTTGCCTTTTATTTTTTATCCAAAATTAAAAACTGAATTTTTTTTTAATCGCTGAAGCGCTGCGCTTTATATAAAATAATAGACAAGCGGTTAAAACATTGAATTTTAAAGTATGCCAACCGATTTTCAATGTTTCTTTTGTAACTGGACAATTATTTTTTTTATGTACATAGAGTAAATCCCTGAAAGCCTTTGTATTTACAAATAATTTTTTTTTCGGTAAAATATTGAGTGAGGCCGGAAGCTGCTTTTTCCATTTATAATAAAAAATATAAGCGGAATCAAGCCATTGCCGGTTTAATGAACCACCGGAAAAATGTTCGACCGTAATATCGGAAATGACCAGGATAGAATACCCTTTTTCATGTATCTGCATGGAAATATCCAAATCGTAAAAATGAAAACCACGAAAATTTTTTTCGTCAAAAGCTACCTGCCGAAAAACATCTTTACGGGAACAAAACCAAAAACCATCAACACAAATTACATCTGTGTCTTCTTTTATCGAATAATGCTTATAAGAAGTCTGTATCAAATTCATTACACAAGGTTTTGCCTTAAACCAAGTGGAAGGAAGAGATAATAAATAATAAGCTCCCGCCAATCCGATTAACCCTACTTCAGGTATGGATAAATGCGCTACGATACTCTTCCCCCAATCTTGCGAATGATACCAAATATCCTCGTGCATAAAACAAAGAAGATTGTATGAAGCTTTTTTAATTCCTTCATTGTAAGCTTCAAAAATTGAATATTCATTCTTTGAATTATCAATTATAACTAATTCATAAGGAACTCCGATTGTATCTTTTATACTGGATTTTAACGACTCGGGAATACGTCCCTGTTTAGTGCAAATAATTATTGAAACCATAAAATTAACTCTTATTTTCTTCCGAAATCTGCCGGTATTTCTCCCCAGTCTTTCGTTTTCCATTTAAAAACCTCCGTTGTATAAGTATTATTTGCCAACCAATTTTCGGCTCTTTCTATTAAGTCAAAAATCAATTTATTAACCTTGGTTGGTTTTAATTGTGTGTTGCATTTTTTCTTTTTTATCCAAGCAATAGCATTTGTGCTATCGGAATATACGGGAAAATCAGAATTTTCTTTTTTTAACAAAGCTAAAGCATGAACAATTGCCAGAAATTCACCTACGTTGTTTGTCCCTTGTTCTAACGGTCCGATATGAAAAATTTCTTCTCCGGTGGCGGTATGAACGCCCCGGTATTCCATTAATCCGGGATTACCCGAACAAGCCGCATCTACCGACCAGCTTTGCCTAATAACGTTTCTTCGTAAATCCGGTTGAAATTCTTTTTTGCTTTTCCCTAAATACTGCCATGGATCGGCATGGAAAGCTTTTTCCGCCTCTTTCAACGACTCGAAAGATTTATATAAAGCGCTTTCAAAACCATTGATTTGCTGTTTACATTCAGGCCAAGTATCGTAAATACCCGGTATCACGCCTTTCCAAACCACATACCATTTTTTTTGCGGCATAAATTTATCCGTTAAAAGCACAAAGGTAATATAAAGAATAAAAACAAACAATAATTCATTTATCTACCAGCCTGAGTTCGGGATAAAAAAAAGTTTCCATACTAAAAATTAACGGATTAATTCGCCGCAGGCGCTACCGGTCAATAGAAAACTTCAAATAAAGCCCTGCGAAAAGAAATATCCGCAAACGGGAAGCCCTGAAAGCGTAATCAATTATTATCGAAAGATTTCACCCTTTCAGGGCTTCTGAGAGGCGGATGTCATTCATCTCACAGGGTTGCTCTGTGTGAATATGTTTATGGCTTTCAGCCTTTTTTCGTTTCTTAATAAAATTATCCTGTGCGAATTTTCAAATCGGCAAAGCCAAATTTTTTAATTCGTTCGATCTTGTTTACTTCACATCCCTTAATCAGTCGTATCATTCTGAAACGCAACGGACCGCTAAGCCGGTAGCGCGACTGAGCGTACTCGTTGTACTAATGCTCCCGCTCGTAAAGTAGAGGTAGAACGAGTTAGTACCTGTAACAGCACTACTCCAATAGTATCCGACGAAGATATTGATACCGCTCTGCACACCGTCAAGACGGGTACGGTACCCTGCGGCGGGCAAGAAAAGAGCGGTGGGTTTGTTCGTTCCACCGGGCTTAATCCGGTAGCCTGATGTACCGTCTGCGCCGCTTTCTTGCCAAACCCAAGTATTGTTTGATACGATTTGAATCCATTCGGCCTGAGTAGGCACGCGCCAAGGAGCGCCTAATTCGGACCGACAGGGATCCAAACCAGTAATCCCTTTTGCAGGATTACCCCAAGTCCAATCATTGGCAGGAGCAGTAGCGAAATTTCCATCTTTTTCAGGATATTGACGCCAATCATTCGTGCCGGCATTACGCTGGATAAATTTGCCGTAAATATCCGAAAGATCAGATTGAATCTGACCATAAACGTCCAGCGAATCAAGGCCAACGCCATTAGGGGAATTTACATAGATACTAACGGTATTAGTGGCAAGTACTTTACGGTTTTCATGACCGTCTTTTTTACGTCCCCATTCATAGCAATCGCCGTAAACCGTAGGGTCGTAAGCTTTATCATTGACGGTAGATGAGTCGGCATCCGGTTGATAAGCAATCTGATCAGCCAACGGTTTAGTTTGCACTGCCCCCAAGTTGGCATTGGCAACTTTTATCCAACCGCCGTTAGCAAGACGAGCGCCGGTGCCGTAAACAACGCGACCGGTACCGCTAATACCATACTGCGAACCTCTAACTACCACGCAATAAAATTGATATACTTTTCCGGGTTCGTTGATGCCGTAATTCGTGTTGTCTTTATCAATGAAGAGGGTATCACTTGTAGCGTCTTCAATGAGTTCGGAACGCAA
>JAIRLY010000142.1 GCA_031259075.1 Dysgonamonadaceae bacterium
GCTCCGTTTTCCACACACAAAAAGGGATTAACGGTTTACAATTTAACTGTTGGCAACGAATTAAATGAAGGTATTTATTACAACAACGGCGAAAAATGGTTTCCGGTTATTTCGGACGAAAACGTGACTCCCACAACAGCGTCTCCGGTTATTTTCCTGCGCCAGCCGGGGTTTCTCTGGTTAGGGGTTGACGGATCGTTAACCGATACTTTGACTTTTGAGTTGGCCGCTGAGAATACAACGGGGTTTACCTATCAATGGTACAAACGCGATCCGGAGACACTACTGTCCACAGCCATTGCAGGCGCTACAAGTGATACCCTCTTTTTTAATGATATCAAGCGGGCAAGTTATGGCATCACAGACGAAGGAAAAGTATATCAACTTTATTGCCTGGTGGTTAGCGGTTCGCAGTATGGCATTAGTGGTACCGGCCGTGTCGTTTACGGCCCCGGCGCTCGCCTTGCCAACGGCGGCTGGATAAAAGTTGCTCCTGCCAACTTGGGAGCAGTGCAATCTAAATCGTTGGACGAACAGATTGCTTATCAACCTTCTACAGCATCTGACGTCAGTAATAAAGCTTACGATCCTACGGTTTACGGCGACTGGTATCAATGGGGACGTAAAGCAGACGGTCACGAAAATCGTAAAGTACTTGCTACTAATACTGTCAGTACTTATTTAGATACAACAGGTGGTGTTGAAACTTCTAAACTGGATGATGAAGACGGACAAATTAAAAGTAGTGAAACTGCTCTTTACGGTAAATTTATCCAACATAATACAGGCTCTTATGATTGGCGTCAATATCCTGAAACGGCTACAAATTCCGCTACTGCTCCTGCCAATGATTGGACTTGGGGTAATCCTGTGGATGGTATTACCGGATTAGATCCCTGTCAATCCGATCCGGAATTAGGCGGTACTTGGCGCGTGCCCACTCAAGGTGAATGGAGTGAAATTGTATCGAATAATACTTGGATTTGGCAAGACGGCGGCGCAAACGGCATTTCCGGCTACTTGCTTAAGCCCGGTGGCGCAAACAAACCTACCTCTCTTTTCTTGCCCGCCGCAGGGAACCGTAGCCGTCTCGGCAGTGGACAAAACATCGGTTCTATCGGCTTCTATTGGAGTAGCACTGTAAATGGTGGTACTGCGTACAGCTTGTATTTTGGTAGTGGGGGGAGTATTAATACAACATACGGAGGCACTCGCGTGTTCGGCTTATCGGTGCGTTGTGTTAAATAATTCGAATTCAACAACTCTATAAACAGAATAAAAGATAAAAGAAGATAGAGATAGACTTGAAAGATGCCGTTTTATCTTCCTTGTCTTGTCTATCTTCTTTTGTCTGTTTTTATTTTAAAAACTTACTTTCCTCATATCTCCCGTTTTATTGAAAGTCGAATGAAAGGACAAAGCGGCGTCCATATTCTGAGGAGTATGTCCTTTTTGTCCCAATTGAAGATATTTCCGTAAAAGCTCCTTGTATTCGGCATCCACGCAATTTTCGATAATACTTTCCGCCCGTTGAATAGGAGAAAGTCCTCTTAAATCGGCAATCCCATGTTCTGTGATTAAAATCTTAACCGAGTGCTCGCTATGATCGAGATGAGATACCATAGGAACAATGGCCGAAATTTTGCCTTCTTTTGCTGTAGAAGGAGTTGTAAAAATAGAAAGATAAGCGTTGCGGCAAAAATCGCCTGAACCGCCAATTCCGTTCATCATCTTGGTACCGACTACATGAGTAGAATTGATATTTCCGAAAATATCCGCTTCCAAAGCTGTATTTATAGAAATCAAACCCAGTCGGCGCGCCACTTCCGGATTATTGGAAATTTCCTGCGGACGAAGCAACAATTTTTGTTTGAAAAAATCCAAGTTACCGTACACTTCTTCCAAAGCGGGAGTACTCAAAGTCAACGAACAACCGCTGGCAAATTTTACACGTCCCTGTTTCATCAATTCAATTACTGCATCCTGAATCACTTCTGTGTAAATTTCAAAAGCGGGAATATCCTCATTCAATCCCATAGCACCCAATACCGCGTTAGCGATGTTGCCAACACCCGATTGAACCGGAAGAAAAGTGTCCGGAATCCGGCCTGCCTTAATTTCAGAAGAAAGAAATCCGGCTACATTCTTACCAATCCGGTTCGTTACCTCATCTGATGGCGTAAAAGCGCCGACTTCATTCAACAGGTTTGTTTCAACAATACCCGCTACTTTTTTAGGGTCTATCTGAATGTAAGGTGTCCCTATTCTATCGTTCGAACGATAAACCGGAATTTCTCTACGATAAGGAGGATCGGCAAGTTCATATATATCATGAATACCGGCAAGTTCTTTGGGATGATATTTATTCAATTCAATAAATATTTTATCGGCCAACCGAGCTACTGTAGGAGCAATTCCAACAGCAGAAGTCAAATAAACTTTGCCATTGTCGGTTATATCACACGCTTCCAAGATAGCAATATTCGGCCGTGGTAGAAATCCATAACGTAAATATTGCGGTAATTCCGAGAGATGCAGATCGAAATAATGAGCATCATGTGCATTCAATTCCGTTCTCAAGTCCTTATTAGATTGATAAGGCGTACGAAATTTAATCGCATGAGCGCGAGCCAAAACTCCGTCAATAGCATCTCCTGTCGAAGCTCCCGCATAAATACCTATTTTAAAGGGATTACCTTTTGCATGTTCCGCTTCCGCTATTTTACCCAATTCTTTTGTGATTGCTTTAGGACAACCGGCTGCAGTAAAACCGCTACACCCAACTATATCATCATTGACGATAAGACTTGCAGCTTCTTCAGCTGACATTTTTTTATAAGCCATAATATTAATAATAACTATCTTTTTAAAAAATCATACAAAATTATATGAAAATTGCCGGATTTCCAAGTGTTCCGAAATAAGACCGATTCCGTGAATAGTTAATTTTTCGCACTGAACGTGTCATATATTGTATACTGAAACGGTATTGTATTTGATTATCGGTTATTTACGACGATGAATCAAAAAATTGAAATACGCACTTATAATTATGGGTTAAAATCACAAACCGCATTAGAAAATTAGGAAAAGGGAAAAATGGCCCAAAACACTTCCTCCGGAACAGGGCAAATCTTAACCCAGATTGCAGTTTATGAGGAGTTAAACTCCCTATATTCATTTGGATAAATTTTTTCGAAGATCGTTTTGTGTACTACTAATTTCTATCACCTCATCCACCTTGTTTTGTGCCGGAGTAGTTACAGCCTTTTGAGTGTTTATAATCCGTACAATCTCTTTCCAC
>JAIRLY010000146.1 GCA_031259075.1 Dysgonamonadaceae bacterium
ATCATTTCATAAATGATTTGCTCATCACCGGTCAATTCTTTGGGTGCGTTTTCCGTAATCAATAAGGCATGGTGATCCGTTACCTTTTTATCGTCCACGCTGCGGATACTCAATACGGTATTGTCCATCGTTCCGGCATAACTTCCAAAACGGGAATGCTATTTCAACAGATTGATTAAATCAAGTATTTTATCGAATACATCGGCGGAAATATGGCGGCTGCCTGTGCGGGGATAAGTGATAAATTTCGATTCGTACAATTTCTGGGCAACAGACAGTGTTTTATCTGCCGAAAAACCATGCTTGCTGTTTGCCTCCTTTTGAAGGGTCGTCAAATCGTACAGCAGTGGCGGTTCCTGACAGACTTCTTTCTTTTCGACTGACTGTATGCACAGCGTCTTTTATTTCTGCAATAATTGAAAAATCCTGTTTGCCACATCCCTGTTTTCGTATTTTTCGCGGCTGATTGCAGCAAATGAAATGCCTGCCTTTCCGGTCTGAACCTTTACCTGCCAGAACGGGACAGGCGTGAAGTTTCTGTTTTCCAAAAAACGTCTGCAAATCATTGCGAGCGTGGGTGTTTGTACCCGTCCGAGCGAAAATATGCCACGTCCTGCCGCAATGCTTAATGCCTGTGTCGCGTTCAGACCGACCTCCCAATCTGCCTCTGAACGTGCTTTTGCCGCAAAATACAGTAGGCTAAGCATCCGACGCCCTGTCGTATTTCTACGGTGGGTTTTCGGATACTCGCCTCCAAACCGGACGTACACGTCTCCATGTATCCGGCTCTCCACTAACAATATCAGTCTGTTCATCTTTGATGAGTTGATTTAAGACAATTGCCGCATAGAGCGATAGTTTTTCGTTTACGAGCAATCATGCGCTTTTCTAAAGCTGTTTTCCCTTTGAGGTCTTTCAGCTTTCTCACATGATGCATCGTTAACTTACCTGTCGCCCCGCACATTTCACACTTTTCCGCTTTTAACCTGTTTATGAGGCTGACGGTTGTTGTGGGGTACGCGTTTGGTAATTTGTCCATGTTCATATTATTCATCGGGGGTTTCTTTTTAAACCTGCAGTGATAGAAAATCATCTCTTTGGCTACACCGTTTTTCAAACGATACCTTAACCGAAAAGTGTCCGCCCCTTTTATATTTTTTCAGGACTTGTGTCACTTTCGTCCGATATTTTTGTGCAAAAGTTTTGTACATACTGTATTGCATGATATAGCCAAATTTCGTCAGAGAACTGCAATTATTAGCCAAAGAAAAGTAATTGTATAAACCTCTTATTTCCTGATTGTATTTGTTAAGAATTTCGAGGTCATCGTAACATGACAGGCTTGGTCTGGATTTCGGTTTCCATTGCTCTTTTCCGTCATGGATTTTTATTTCCAGTACGCGGTATTCGAGCAACTTTTTCTTGACCGTATCCTTTCCAATCATTAGTCGTACCGTTTTGTTAAAGGTTCGTCTTAATACCCCATTTACGCTTCTTTTGGTGTCGTTAGACTTCCTGACGCTAATCTCATATCCGAGAAATTTTGCTGCATTTTCCGTATGGGTAACGAGTGTTTTCTCATCGGACAGCTCCAAGTCCATTTTTTCATTGAGGAATCTTTTTATATCCTCTTTGATATTTATGGCATCCTGTTTACCGCCTGTAATCCCAATCAGGAAATCATCGGCATATCTCACGTATTTGAGTCTTCTGAAACCGGCGTCCATTTCATCACCGTAAGGGAAACGCATACTTTCCTTTTGGTTGGCTTTGTACTGTTTTATCAGTTCGGACTTTTCAATTTCACTTTCTGCCATTTTTAACTTTTTCAGAATGCAGCGTCGTTTGTAATCAAACACGAACGATTGTTCGCTTATTTTCCGTTTTTTCCCCTTATCGAAGTTTTCTGTATATTCTTTCATAAACTTGTCTAATTTGTCGAGATATATGTTTGCCAGTACAGGACTGACAATACCTCCCTGCGGCGTTCCGCTGTACGAGTTATGAAATTTCCAGTCTTCGATGTATCCCGCATTTAGAAATTTTCTAATCAGGCGAATGAATCTTTCGTCGGAAATCCGTTCTTCCAGAGTGGTTATCAATACATTGTGATTGATGTTGTCGAAAAAACCCTTGATATCTCCTTCCACAAACCATTTTACCCCTGAAAATGTCTTTTGAACCTGTGTTATTGCAGTATGGCAGCTTCGCCCAGGGCGAAAACCATGTGAGGTATTTTCAAATTGTCCCTCACAGATGGCTTCCAACGTCATTCTAACTGCTTCCTGTAATAACTTGTCCTCGAATGCAGGTATGCCGAGCGGGCGCATTTTCCCGTTTTTCTTTGGTATGTACGCTCGCTTTGACGGCTTGGGTTGATAACTCTCGTCTTTCAACGATGCTATCAGTTTTTCAATTCGGGTCAGGCTCATTTGGTCAATGGTTTTTCCATCTGCGCCCGGCGTCATATTGCCCTGCTTTGCATATATATGCTGGTAAGCAACATAATACATTTCCTCATTGAAAAGGATGCGATACAAACGCTCAAATTTGTAATTCAAATTTTCGCTGTGTTCTGCCAGACTGTTTAATACTTTTTCAGAATTTCTTTTCATGTCTCACACATTTTTCGTCAATCGTATTAAAATTATTAGCTGCCTCCCTTCGCCATGTACAGGGCTTTCCCCTGCTCGGACTACTACGGAAGCTCCGTTGCCATGCCGGATTTTCATGGGTCTGTTTCCCAATAGCCTTGCGGCATTCCGGTTTAGGCAATCCACGTTTACGATATAATAACTCGGCTGTGATAGATTGTCGGATATGACTTCCGTCCTTTTCCGCTTACTGCGGTTGTGCCGTAATGAGTTCCTGCCTCTGCTACACAACCTTCGCAACAGGGGTATTACGGTATAGCGGGTTAAGCTATCTTTCGCTATAGACATTACTTTGACCACTTGGACTATCATTTAATCAATTCGGATTTTATCCTCATATCTATCTGTTTCATCTCCCCATTCAGTCGCAATCTGATAACTGATTGACTTATGGCTTTCACGGCGTGCTACACTCCCTGCCGTCCTTTCGTAGGCAGATAAGCCGGTGATGATAGGTAAATTATTGGAACACATACCTAATAGCTTGCCAATGCTACATTTATTATATCGCCTATACGTGCGCACAATTGTCGTAATCGCTACCCGGTTTCAGGTTTTGCAAGCCCTCTTTTATGGCTTTATCTGTCAAACTGCTAATCCATAAGCGGTCAAAAGGTTTTCGACAATTCAAATACGAATAGATG
>JAIRLY010000201.1 GCA_031259075.1 Dysgonamonadaceae bacterium
ACAACGACGGCGGACAGCGGCGTAATACGGTTACGGTACGGTTTGTACCGGAAAAAATATGAGCGGGAGGATGACGGATGAAAAAGGTTATTGCCATTGCCTTATTTGTACTTTATTACCTTATCTCCAGCATGTTTTTTGGATTATTACCGTCTTTGCCGGTTTCAGCGCGTTCCGGAGGCAGAAACGCAAAACAACAGCATGATTAGTATATTTTGTACTAAGTAGTGGAAGTTGTTCGGAAACTGAAGTTTCCAGACAACTCCAATATTATTTTACAGGAGAAAAACGATGAAAAAGAATTTTATCCTATCGGTACTGTGGATTATGACAATAGCGCTGCCTATAACCACGGTTTTCGCTCAAAACAACAGCCAATATGCGGCGGCGGTTGCCGGGGCATGGAAGCATGAAAAAGAAGGGTTGATGTTTCAGTTTAACAGTGACGGGACCTTCACCATGTCCGAAGAAGGCGAGGCGGCGGAACGGGCCGCCCGGAGCGAACAACGCTCAAAAGGGGAAGCGGCGGCAACCGGCGTCAGCGGAACCTACACGGTTACGGACAGGGTAATCAATATGTCGATGACGGTTGACGGCAAACATTACCCCTTGCGAATGTCCTACCGGAAAATCAACGATGATATCTTGCAGCTAGACCGGCAAAATTACCGGCGCGTTGTTCAGTAACGGCACTCTTGCGGACAGGAATTTTTGTTCCCGCACACGGAAGAGTCGTTTTGACTTCTCCGTGTGCCCGTTGTTTGACGGCAGGATATAAATATTTTCAAAAAATTTGAAAAACCGCTTGACCCTCACGCAACGTGAGGGTCGATATTATAATCGTCGGCATAAAAGTGGCCAGGGGAAGCGTTGCCATTGCCGATATGTACGGCTTTGAACCCCCAGGGCGTTCCGGCACGAAAGCCCTTGTTGCCCTCTCCAACATCTACGGATTTATCGCCGTAATCTTTGTCGGACTCTTTATCGCCGCGGAATTTACCCGGGGCACTATTCGGAACGCCCTCTGCGCCGGCGCTTCCCGGACGCTTTTACACGAGCGCGTTACTATGAGAAGGCGCGCTCAAGTTTCTCAATGTTTTAGGGGAGTGAAAATGCGTACAAAATTGAGCCTGTTCCAAGACTAATTGACTGTGCGCTAACGTTCCCGGCACAGCCGAGGGCGCGGTTTTGGAACAACCTCAATTGATAAATTTTGTGTAATTTGTTTTGCCTTTTCTTTTAATTTAAACATTTGTTTCTATATTGTCCCGTATCTGTCTCATTTTCGAATCAAGCATCGCGCTTGTTTCAGCGCATTCATTCAATTCAGCGGCTATTTTCTTTGCGGTTTCGTCGTTTATGTCTTTTTTATACCGAAGCCTGTGTTCCAGATTTGCCCAGAAATCCATAGCTATTGTTCTTAATTGCACCTCTGCTTTCATGAGTTTCTTTTCATTGTGCAAATATATCGGGACAGCAATTATTAAATGGAGGCTGCGATAGCCATTTTCTTTTGGCCGGGCGATATAATCTTTTTTTTCAAAAAGCGTTACGTCATCCTGATTAACAAGACAATCTGTTAAAACATATATATCATCAATAAACGGACATATAACACGAATTCCCGCGACATCGTTAATATTTTTTTCGATAAGGTCAATAGTAAGCGGCAGCCCTTTCTTTCGTAATTTTTTCCGTATACTGTCAGGAGTTTTTATTCTGGTCTTTATGGTTTCAATCGGGTTTCGTTCATGTACAAGCGAAAACTCTTCATTAAGGATATTGAATTTTGTTTCGACCGCCATAAGCGCGCACCGGTAATAAGACATTAATTTTTGACCGGGTTCAAGGCTTTTCTGAAACAATTTGACAAAAGCGTCTTCCAGTTTCTGTATATGCCGGTCAATAAAGTCTTTCATGCGTGTACCCCCGGGCCTATTCTAAATGCTCTTCAATCACGATATTATTCACGACACTATTTTTTTGCCTTCTCAATAATATGTATCCGATTATACTGACAACCAACGCGCCAAGCACATCAACAATTAAATCTTTCATGGTATCGACAAGCGCATAATGTCCTGTCAACACAGTGCCGTCAGGCAGAATATACTGCTGCATATTTAAATCCATAAACGCATCCATAATAAATTCGATTATCTCCCAAAACGTATCAATCATAATTGCAAAACAAAACGAGAAGAAAGACATAAACCAATTGCTTAATCCAAGATTAATTTTCTTGCTTTTATTGATAATGTCAATGATACAAAAACCAAACGCGCTGAGCATTGCTCCGCTTAAAGTATGCAAGAGCGTATCCCAATGATAAAATCTTTGATAATAACCGCTGACTTGTCCAAGAATAATTGCCGCATACAAAAATAAGACATATAATATATGTAATCCATTAGAAATAGTTATTTTAAATTTATGCTCCATTGCCGACGGCAAAAATAACACAAGCGCTCCCAATATACATTGAAGCGATATTTTTATATATTGAACATTGGAGCGGGCGAATACAACGGTTTTACCAATTGAGGAAGAAACAATGCCAACTATGCCATATATGAATGAAAGAATGAGCATACCCAGGAGAATTTTTGCTGGAATTTTATACGATTTGTATTTCTTATTCATAAGTCCAGTTTGCCCGGCTTTGTCAGGTTTGTCAATCATTTTGTTACAGTATCGCCCTCTTCAATTCGACAATCATCCCGGCCAATTCATGCCTTGGAATTTTCATGCCGTTTTTCAGCCAATGATGCACAAGGGCGATAATGCCGTGGATACTATGGAGCTTTTACAGCGGACTAAGGAATTGCTATGGTCTCCTGTGAAACCGTGATAGGGGACTATGGCGCCTGTTCAGTCTCCTGTGAAATCATCAATGGGACATTTTGATGCGGCCGCTTGACCTTTCGCCAGAAAGTGTCTTGAAATCAAAATCAAGACGAAAGGAAGGCTTCGGTATGGCGAATAAAAATCTTGATAATTGCTAAACGGCAAAAGAATGGCGAATTCTATACCCAGTTTTCTGATATTGAAAAGGAATTGATACATGAGGCTGTTCCAAAATTTCAGCTTTGGAACAGCAACCTTTAAAAACCGCAGATTTGTCGAACCTTCCTTCGGTTCGCAGTCTTTAGCCTGAAAAACTGCAAGAGCCAAAGGCTCAGCCTTCGGCTCAAGCCTGTTCCAAAACCGTGCCCCGGCTGTGCCGGGAACGTTAGCGCACAGTCAATTAGTTTTGGAACAGGCTCACATTACAGACCGCTTTTTAAAGGGAAAACCGTCCTCTGCAACTGCAGAGTAGTAATCGGCAAGAAAGAGGGCAGTTCCTACAGAATAGCGGACGGCGTTGTAAAAGGCAGGTCGCAGGTTGTCTGGTTTACCAACTTTGACATCAAAAAACGCCACGGGGAGATATTTCTTTACAAGAATTACAGCCCAAAAGAATTCCCGAAATATGACAACTACGATGCCGTAGAAGTAAGCAAAGTTTCTGAAATACCGCAGGACTATGACGGCATGATGGGTGTTCCCATAACCTTTTTGGATAAATACAATCCGGATCAATTTGAAATACTTGGTTTCTTATCTGGAAATAGATAAGAAAGTGTAAGTACGGGCACGGTACATAACAGGACGGTATATGCTCCGCGCCTTTGGCGCTACGGGGTTACGGATGGCTAGGTCATTCCGCTACGCTCCATTCCCGCGCAAAACCTCCGCCACATTTTGTCGGCCCTGGAAATGCTGCGCATTTCCTTGTCCGGGCCGCCAAACCGTCATATACCGCCGGGACGTTATGTGCAATTTTTTGGTCAAAAATTTGTAAAATAAAAAGGGTATTGACAGTATATCAAAATTGGTATATGTTATATTATATGGCGTATGATATAGTCATTTTGGAAGAGGCGAAAGAATTTCTTGATAAATTGGAGCCAAAAATGATGGCAAATCATATAGAACCATAAAAATGCTCGGCGAATTTGGACCGTCATTGACTTTACCTCATTCAAGGAAAATTGTTGGGACGGACGATTTATATGAGTTGAGGATACAAGTAGCTACAAACATCTGTAGATTATTCTATTTCTATTACAATAAGAAAATTTATATAATATTATCCGGCTTTATAAAGAAGCAGAATAAAACAGATCCGAATGAAATTGAACGGGCTTTAAAAATACGGAAAGTATACACGGATGAAAAAGGGCGACAAAACAAA
>JAIRLY010000259.1 GCA_031259075.1 Dysgonamonadaceae bacterium
GGATTTACCTATCAATGGTACAAACGTGATCCGGAGACTTTGCTTTCCACAGCCATTGAAAACGCTACAAGGGATACCCTCTTCATTGGTTCCGACCGGGCAAGTTACGGCATCACCCAAGCCGGAAAAGTATATCAATTTTATTGCGTGGTAGTTAGCGGTTCGCAGTACGGCATTAGCGGTACCGGTCGCGTTGTTTATGGACTCGGCGCTCGCCTTGCTAACGGCGGCTGGATAAAAGTTGCCAATGCCAACTTGGGGGCAGTGCAAAGTAAATCGTTGGCTGATCAAATTGCTTATCAACCTTCTGCCGACTCATCTACCGTCGGGGATAAAGCTTACGACCCTACGGTTTACGGCGACTGGTATCAATGGGGACGTAAAAAAGACGGTCATCAAGAACGTAAAATGCTTTCTTCCAGTACTATTAGTAGTTATTTAAACGATGCAGCAGGTGGTGTTGAGACTTCTCATCTGAATGATGAAGACGGACAAATTAAGAATGGAGACCCACTTTACGACAAATTTATCCAGCGTAATGCCGGCACGAATGATTGGCGTCAATATCCTGAAGATAATGGAAATTCCGCTACTGCTCCTGCCAATGCATGGACTTGGGGTGATCCCGTAAACGGCATTACCGATTTGGATCCCTGTAAAACCGAATTAAGCGGTAATTGGCGCGTTCCCACTCAGGCTGAATGGGCACAAATCGCATCAAACAATACTTGGGTTTGGCAAGAAAGCGGCGAAAACGGCACTTCCGGTTACCTGCTTAAGCCCGGTGGTGCAAACAAACCTACCGCTCTTTTCTTGCCCGCCGCAGGGGCTCGTAGCCGTAGTGGCGGTGCGCAGTACTATGTCGGTTCCCCCGGCTACTATTGGAGTAGCGCTGTTGCAGGTACTTACTCGTATTCCCTCTACTTTACAAACGAGAGCATTAATGCAGCAACTACGAGCTATCGCGCTAACGGCTTTACGGTCCGCTGCGTTTCAGAATGATTCGATTAATTAGAAATACAACCGCTCTGTAGATAGAGGACAAAAGAAGATAAACATCATGTCTATCTTCTTTTATCTTGTATCTATTTTTTATTTTCGGACAACTCTTAAGTTGCATTGATATATTGAATCTACAAGCACGCTTTTCAAGGTTTATATTTTGATAATTTCAACAGTTCTTTATAGTCTGTTAGATTCATCAATTCTTGCATTCCGGTTTCAGGATGATTTTTCATATATGAAACAATAATTTGATAGCCTAACCATATTCCTGCTCTACCCGGAGATTCTACAGGCAATGAAGCCGTATAAGGAGCTTCTTTCAAATATTGTGAAGTAGTCATGTAATCCGGATGGAATAAATGTTGATTTTCCAAAATGGACTTCCAAATCTTGGATTGATAAGTTGTACACCACGTATATTGTTCTTTATTATAGCCCACATATTCCCAAACTTCCCTGTCCGGAATAAATTGTGATAACAAATATCTCAACTTTCCTTCGTAAAGCATCCGTTCTAATAATATCCCATCATTCCCTTCAAATGGAAGGTTTGCCATCATAAATCCCAATAAATAATCGGGAACAATCCGGTCCGGGGACATCAATTGTCGCTGATATTCATAAAAAAAATCCTGATAAACAGGGTAATTCGTTCCTAAATACTTATCGGCTGATAAAGATAATATTTCATCGGTGACAATTACATTTTGATTCAATCCCGAAACGTGCATATAAATTTTCGGTTGCTTAAAATGAGGAAAATTCGATAATAAGATTTCCATACCCTGCGACAATTCCGCATTGATTTCCGAAATATCCGAAAACGCAGATTGTTCGTCGCAATATAAAGTCATAAGTGTAGGATCGGAAAAAAAAGCGCGCAACCGTTCTTGAAAACCAAGCGAATCCGGTTTGCCGATATAAATTACTTTTTCGCCGTATGCATTTAAAAACGATTTATATTCATCCGGAATTTTATCGTTATTATTCTGTGTCAGATAATGATATAAATATTCATCAAAGCGAATAATTTGTAAATCGGTAGTAGATTCACTATACATTTTCCGATGGGAACAATTTAGAAACAAGAAACAAAAAAGGAGGTAAACAAAAAATCGAATATTCATAATTATTTTCTTATTGATGAAAAAATGAGAATTTAGCGGTGTAAATTATCCTTCAATTCATTTTCAATATCCTCTATTGAAGGCAATGTTCCTTTAAAATCGGCAGGATATAATTTTGTTAATTCATATTCTGAAATGCCAATGGGCTGGTTACTTGCTTCCAAAGCATATTGTGCCAGCACGTTGTCTTTTGTTTTGCAAATAAGTAAACCAATGGTTGGATTATCCTCCAAGCGTTTCAGAATATGATTGACGGCAGCAACATAAGTTCCTAATTGTCCTACATTATCGGAATCAAATTCGGCAGTTTTAATTTCGATTACCACATAGCATCTTAAATTCAGGTTGTAGAAAAGCATATCCAGAAACTTTTCGGTACATCCTATCTGCAACCGGTATTCGCGTCCTACGAAAGCAAATCCGGTACCAAGTTCGAGTAAAAATTTTGTAATATTCTGAATTAAAGCATTTTTCAATTCTTTTTCTCTATAATTATCTGTAATAGATAAGAAATCGAAATTGTACGGGTCTTTTGTCATCTCTTGCGCTAAATCGCTTTGTATAGCAGGTAAAGTTACACCAAAGTTTGTGACGGCTTTGCCCTCGCGTTCATATAAATCTGTTCCTGTGAAATTTAAAAGTATAGAACGAGACCAATTGTTTTGTATCGTTTTTCGTACAAAAAACAGGGCTTTTGGGGGCGCTTGATAATATTTATCAATGATGACTTTGTGATGTCCCCATGGTATAGAAAATAATTCGCCCTCAAGTTGGGGGCAAATATATTTATCTGTATTTTTTAATTTGCCCTCAATTTGTGGGTAAATTGTATCTAATTGGTTATAAATTAAATAGAATCTTTTAATATAATTAATATTGGTAATAGAAAAACCTTTTACATCAGGAAAAGCCTCTTGCAAATCTTGGCTTATTGCTTTGATTATTCCATCTCCCCATTTGCTTTCCGCTTTCAATACCACAATATCTCTGCCGAGCGACCAGTAGAAGCGAAGCATTTCGGAATTTACCCTTACCGAAGCTCTCAGTTGGCTTATCCTGAACCTTTCGCTAAGCTCGGAAATCCATTGCTTATATCCTTCATCTAACTTGATTAATTTACTCATATCGAAAATTTATCTGTGTAAATCGTTAATTTTTAACTCGCCGGACATCAATTTGGGTAAAAGAGAATCGCGTAATACGGATAATTTCCGATTCTCAATTCTCACCAGTATACATAAACTAAAAAAGCGTTCCTAATCTCTTGAATCAGTTTATTTTTCATCTTTTTATCTATTACAGTTAAACATATTTGACTATGAAAAACAAACCTCCGCTACGAACGAACAAAGATACAAATTTATATCGGATAAATTGATAATTTATAAGACATTAGATAAAAGACAAAATCATCACAAATTATTTATTTCGCATCCTTTAATAATAACTCGTTTTTTCAAAAAATATTATATACTTTTGTCTTATGTATCAAAAAGAAGAAAAACACCCGTGGAATTGGTATCTCCCCTCCGGCGCTAAAACAATCATAATCGGCACTTTTCCTCCGGCTATCCGCAATTGGTCATACGATTTCTTTTATCCGAATAAAAACAATTATTTTTGGAAAATAATGGCTGAAATCGCCGGACAGGAATTACGCTATTTTTCAGGAAATGAAGCCGTAAGAGAGCGAAAAAAAATTCTCAATCAATTGCAAACAGGACTTTCCGATATGGGAAAAACCATTCGACGCACTAAAAACAGTTCTCTGGACGAAAATCTGGAAGTCGTTGAATATATGGACATTTTTCAACTATTGGACGAAAATCCTTTTGTAAACAAAATAATCTTTACAAGCAGTTCGGGAAAATCCAGCGCCATCAGGTGGTTTAGAGATTATTTGTCCGAAAAAGGAATCTGCTATAAAATCCCCAAAGGACCAAGACCGCTGAGAAGTCAGGTAAATATCAATGGGAAAACGATTGACGTGACACTACTCTATTCCACATCACCACGAGCGGGAGCTTCCGTTTCTTTTGAAAAATTAGTAATTCTCTTTGAAAATGAAATAAATGGGAGAAATGAGAAAGAGTAATTAACGTAAATTCGACGTAAAATTATCAAAATCTCACTGCTTCCAAATTAATCCGATGCACATTGATTTTTCCTTTCAAAAAGATACCTGCCATATCAGCAAATTTATCCTCCGATTCGGTCGTATAAAAGCGAATACTTCCATTTTTAGAACAAAAGGCATCCATCTCCGGATGGCGGGAAAGATAATTTTCCAAACTTTCGGCTACATATTTTCCTTGTGATACAATAGCGATCGACTCCGGCAAATAGTGCCGGATCTTATTTTCCAATAGCGGATAATGAGTACAACCTAAAATAAGTGTATCAATCAGCGCATCTTTATTTAAAATAGAACGAATGTGTTGCTTAACAAAATAATCCGAACCCGGCAAATCGTATTCTCCGTTTTCTACCAGAGACACCCACATTGGACAAGCTTCTCCCGTGACGACAATATCGGGAAATAGTTTTTGTATTTCCAAAGGGTAAGAACACGAATGAATTGTTCCGGGAGTTCCTAAAATGCCTACATGCCGCGATTTTGTTAATTTGTCGATACATTCCACAGTAGGCCGAATCACACCCAATACCCTTTTTTGAGGATCTATAAGAGGTAAATCTTTTTGTTGAATGGTTCGTAAAGCTTTAGCCGAAGCAGTATTACACGCCAAAATAACCAATTGGCAACCTTCGTCGAAAAGTTTTTTTACTGCTTGGATCGTAAATTCATAAACTATTTCAAACGAACGGTTACCATAAGGAGTACGCGCATTATCTCCCAAATACAAATAATCATATTGAGGCAAGCGCTGACGGATTTTCTCTAAAATAGTAAGTCCTCCGTAGCCGGAATCAAATATGCCGATTGGAGCTTTTATATGCCCAATTTCTTCTTTACCAATGGTGTAGCATCGGAAGCCGAGGGGCTATAGTATAAAAGAGAGACAGCGTCTAAAATATAAGTAAAATTATTTTCAACGCCTACCGTTTGTATTGCCTCTCGTACTTTTTGTTGAATAGGTGCAAGTAGCTGCTCGTATAATTGTTGTAACTGTTTTTGCGATTGTTCCTGAAAAGTAGCTGCTCTTTGTTCTATATCTTGAATTTCCTGCATCCTTCTCACCTTGATCGTTTCAACAAGTTTATCAGCATCAGCCATGAATGCTTCATACTTTTTCTTGTATTCTTCTTCCAAAATAAGCAGTTCGGATTGGACAGCCGCTTGTGTCTTTTGTATTGAATCTTGCATCTGAGTGTATTCAGGCATAGTCGTAATTACTTCTGCGGAGTTGAAATAAGCAATCTTTTCTTGTGCAAATGTTCCTACAGGAAGCAATAGAATAGCAAATAATACGATTTTCTTAAACATAGGGTATAATATTAAATTAAAATTATTTATAGCGTGCAAATATAAGCAATTATTTTGAATATCCGAGTTTTGTTAAAACTTCATTACTAATATCAATTTGTGGAGAAGCATAAATAATACTTCCGGCAGAAGCTCTATCTTCCACTGTTGCATATCCTTTCGCAACTGCAATTTCTTTTATAGCATTATAGATTTCATCTTGAATTGGTTTAATAAGACTTTCTCTTTTCTTATACAACTCACCGTCAGCGCCGAAATATTTCCGTTTTAGTTCTTGAGCTTCCTGTTCTTTCGCAACAATTTCCGCTTCTCTTTTGGTTTTCATTTCCGGAGAAAGAAAAACCAAATCCGCCTGATATGTTTTATATTTATTTTGCGCTTCCTGTTGAAGCGCTTCGACTTCTAATTGCCATTTTTTGGAAATGGTATTCAATTGGTCGTTCGCGATTTCATAAGCAGGAATATTCTTTAATATATATTCCATATCAATCAAAGCAAATTTCTGTGCTTTCACATTCACAAGGCCGAATATGCCGATTGCCAATAAAAGGCTTAATACAATTATTTTTTTCATAACACCTAAAAATTAATGAATTAAAAATTAAAACTCTTGTCCCAAAATGAAATGTATCTGAGAGCCGGAAATTTCCGCTCCCGGCGTAGGTCTGTCGAAACCATAAGCCCAATCAATTCCCATCAATCCAATCATTGGTAAGAAAATGCGAGCGCCGACACCTGCCGACCGTTTCAAATCAAACGGATTAAACGACTTAATATCCGACCAAGCATTTCCGGCTTCAATAAATGCTAAGCCATAAATCGTGGAAGTTTGTTCAAGTAGAAACGGGTATCGAAATTCCAACGCCAACCGCGTATATGCGTAACCATCCTGTTTAGGGGTCAAAGAACCGTTCTCATATCCCCGCAATCCGATTGTCTCGTTAGCATAAATAGAAGAATATCCGGTCATTCCGTCGCCTCCCATATAAAACGTTTCGAAAGGATTATATTTTTTTGAATTATAACTACCTACAAAACCATATTCGATACGGCTCATAATGACAGGGGTACGCTTCACTTTTTCTCTATTCGCTAAAGGAACAAATATTTTTCCCTTGAATTTCCATTTATGATATTCAATCCATTTATACATAAGCGGATCGGTTTGCAATAAATCGCCGTAATTTATACCGTCCACCAACGAATAAGGCGGAGTAACATTCACCGACAACGAAAAAGTAGAACCGGAACGGGTATATAACGGGTTATCAGTTGAGTTTCGCCCCAGTGTCAACCCCAATGTTAATCCATTTGCAGTACCATTTTGAACGGCAAAGTATTGCCAATTATTCAGCCAGTAACGTTGATAGGAAAGATCGGCCATAAACGTAAAATAGTTGTCCGGCCAATTCAATCGTTTACCATATCCTAACGATAGTCCTAATATCTTCAACGATTGATTTTCATCGTATGCATAGTCCCCGTAGCTTCCATAACTTCCACTGTAATAAGAAGAATATGGATTATAATAACTACTGTAGGAACGCGATTCTACACCTGTCTGGATCATATAATAAGCTCCGAAAGAAAAACTATTCGGTCGTTTTCCTCCAAACCACGGATCCAAAAATGAAATACTATAGGATTGATAATAACGGCCATTGGTTTGACCGCTCAAAGTCAAAGTTTGTCCTTCTCCTTGCGGGATGATTCCTTTATAGGTTTTCGGATGAATTAAATTGTTAAAAGAGAAATTTGAAAATTTCAAACTTAACCGGCCAATCACTCCGGTTTGCCCCCACCCGGCCGAAAATTCGATTTGATCGTTTGCTTTGGATGTTAAGTTATAACTAATATCCACCGTACCGGTTTCCGGATCCGGAATTGGCTGAATATCCATTGTTTCCGGGTCGAAATGTCCCATTTGTGCAATTTCGCGAGCCGACCGCATCAATACTTCCCTACTAAATAATTGTCCGGGTTTGGTAACTAATTCCCGCCGGACAATGTCTTCATAAATCCGGTCGTTGCCATTAATAATGATCTGATTAATTGTCGCTTGAATACCTTCTACAACACGTATTTCCACATCAACGGAATCATTTTCGATATATACTTCTACCGGATCCAAATGCGAAAAAATATACCCGTTGTTGTAGTATAGATTGGCAACTGCGTCTTCGTCGGTAGAAATCCGTTCATTCAGCTTTTTTTGATTATAAACATTGCCTGCTTTCATATCCAGTATCAAGTTTAATATATCTGATGAATATAAAGTATTTCCTACCCATTTAATATCTCTGATATAGTATTTATTTCCCTCGTTTACAGAAAGATAAACATCTACACGCTTATCATCTACCGGAACAATGCTATCCGAAATAATATAAGCATCCCGATATCCCTTTTCGTTGTATTTTAGAATCAAATTCTCCAAGTCTTTGTCGTATTCTTCTTTGACAAACTTTTTTGTACTGAAAAGTTCACGGAAACTCAACTTGAATCTTTTTTTCAAAGAAAATCCTTCATTGGTTTTCTTCATCGCTACTTTCAATACATAATCCGAAAGATTTTCATTTCCGGTGATGTAAATATTTTTTATCTTCGTTTTTTCATTTTTATCTACTTTTATATCCAAAATCATTTTTCCATTGTCGGAAACGTCGCTTCGTTGTTGTATTTTTATTTCGGCGTTACTAAATCCTTTTTCATCATAATAATCTTTGATCCGTTTTTTAGCGCGATTAATAAGATTAGGTGTCAATTGCGATCCTTTCGCCATCCCTATTCTGGCATCTAAATCCTCTTTTTCGCCTTTCTTTACTCCTGTAAATTGAATATTGGAGATAATTGGATTGGGTTTCAATGCAATTTCCAGCCAAACACTATCGGCGGTTTGTTTGGTTGCCAATATTTTAACATCAGAAAATAGACCATTTCTCCAAAATGCTTTTAACGCAGATGTGATTTCTTCTCCCGGTATGCTTACCTTATCGCCGACTGAGAGGCCTGAAATTCCGATCAGTACATAATCCTCATAACCGTAACTCTCTACACCTGAAACTTTTATGCCGGCAACAGCATATTTTTTATTATCATTCAGACTATAGGTAATGACCGGCAATTCGTCTACTTCCTGTGCAAATAACGAGAAAAATAAGGGGAATGAAAAAAGTGAAAGAAACGAAAATAATAATATTCTCTTCGTTCCTCCTGTTTCTTCCATTTTTCTCACTCTTTCCATTGTCTTCTTTTCTTTCTTTTTCTTCATTCTTTTCATTTTTTCATTTTAATCTGTTCACCGGTTTTACCAAATCGTCTTTCTCTTTTCTGAAAATCCACAATCGCTTCATAAAGATTATCCGCTCTAAATTCAGGCCAATAAACAGAGGTGAAATAAAGTTCCGCATAAGCTAACTGCCATAAAAGATAATTGCTTATACGATATTCGCCTCCCGTCCTAATAAGTAAATCAGGATCCGGAATACTTCGGGTTAAAAGATGATCGGAAATAACATCTTCCGTAATATTTTCTACATTCAATTTTCCTTCTTTTACTTTTCCGGCAATATTTTTTGTTGTTTCCGTTATTTCCCAACGGGCAGAATAGCTAAGCGCTAACACCAAAGTTAATCCGGTATTTTTACTTGTTTTTTCAACACAAACACTCAAATTATCTTTGGTTATTTGAGGTAAACGATCGATATCTCCAATTACCTGAAGCCGGACATTGTTTTTCATCAAATCTTCGGTTTCCCGCTGAATAGCAATCACCATCAATTCCATCAATGCAACAACTTCTTCTTGAGGACGATCCCAATTTTCGGTCGAAAACGTATAGATCGTCAAATATTTAATTCCTATTTCACCGGCAGCTTCCACAATTTTACGAACAGACACAACACCTTCTTGATGGCCTTTATAACGATCCATGCCGTTTTTTTGCGCCCATCGCCCATTTCCATCCATAATAATGGCAATATGTTTGGGAAGTCGTTTTAAATCAATTTGTTCCTTCATTAATCTGTTGTACATCTTCCATCTCTTAGTCCAAATTCCCAAGTGACGGAAAAAAGCAAAGTATTATACCAATCTCTATTTTTAAATAATCCATTTTCTACCTGATACGGATTATTTAAATTAAATCCGCCGGAGTCCGGCGCATCAAAACTATCGCTAAACAGCTTATGAACGGCATATTCTAATCCTAAATTCAATTTGTTAGCTATTTTATATTTTACTCCTATCCCCAAAGGAAAATTAATTCCAAAAAAGGTTTGTTTCTTTCCCGAAGCCAACGTTAAGCCCAAACCGGTAAAGATATACGGAGAAATTTTACTTGTATTCAGATACGCAAATTTATCGCTATAAGGGAGAAAATTAAATTCCATTTGTCCGCCCAATTCTATAAAATTGCGACTGAAAGAGGATTGCGCATGATCCGGAAACACATTTTTTACATTTTTTGTATCTCCGGTCACTTTTCCCAACAACAAATCCGCTTTCAAAGCCCAACGAAAGTTCAAATTATTTCTGAACATTAATCCTGCCGCCGGATTCCATCCTTTGAAAAGGGAACTTGGATTAGCATCTCCCAGATACATCGACATTCCTGCCGCTCCTCCGATTTCATATCTATATTCCTGCGCAACCGCTGCTGCGCTTCCTATTATACAAAATAGTATTGTGAATGTTTTTATTTTTATATCTTTTGAAGCTAATTTCATAAAACACTTTTTTCTTTTTAATGAAAACGTTAAAACCGCTTCAAAATTATATTTTAAATTTACTTTCTACCGGGCAAATGTCCTTGAATTTAACAGTCCTTTCCAAATATCGGTAAGTACCGATTGATTTTTTCCTCCTATTATATAAAAGTATAGCCCTTGATTATCTACTAATACCGAAGCATCGGTCCTTAATGAAAGTTCTACCGGAAATTGCGCCTTCGTTTCTTTTGTTTTCCAAACAAGTCCGCCGTCCAAAGAATAATAAATTTCTTTATTATATGCTCCATCTTCCACTCTTTTCCCTCCTATATACCAGATTTCCTTGTCGTTATAAACAAAAGCGCTCCCTTCGACTACCGGAAGATTACCTTGAGGATTAGAGGAAAGATTAGACCAATAAAGCCCTGTTTCAGTCGACCAAACCATATCCAAATCGTCTCCCGCTTGAGATTTTCCACCCACAAGCGTAATGTCGCCATTTTCATTGTTTATTACCGAAAAACCGGAAAGTGGAAAATTTTCCGGAACGGTTTCGCCCGATTCAAATTTGAGCAACGTTTCTGAAAAAGCGAAAACAAGGACACCGTCTTTTTTTACAATAAAAGCGATTCTTCCATCTTTTTCTTCCCTGACAGTAACGGGTTTCAAATAGCCCAAAACAGATACAACCGGATATTCCGTTTCCTTTTTATACCAATTGGCAACCTCGTCCCATGAAACATACAAGTCGCCGGCTGCTGTATAAGCAAATAACCGGTTGCTTTTAATTCCATCTATTATGACTTCAACTCCTTGAATTCCTTTTATATCCGCATCGTTAGGAAAGCCGTTTAGAGAAACGGATTCCCAATTTTCCATATCCGTAGATTGATACAATACAACAACGCTTTCCAAGCCGGATACAGGTGGAATTTGCTTTCGAACAAAAGCATAATAAACGCCTTGCAATTGTAATATTTTATGTTCGTAGCTAAGAAATTCGTTCGTAGCAACCTGTGTGTATTGTACCGAATCGGGATCTATCTGATGAATATTTACTGTGAGCCGGTATTCTTTCTTTTTTTCGCCGTCAGGAGCAAAAGCAATAAATTGCACAGGATTAGAAACATCTATAGAATCACCGCTTGCTATCCATACCGTATCGCTATCGACGACAGTCATCAGATAAGATACTCCGGAACCGCAGGTAAACGTTACTTTCACCCGTTCATAAATATTCGTTAAATAAGGAAGAGAATCGTAATTATAAATTTTTCCTTCATTATCCGTTTGATCAATACTGAATTTCGTTTTTGCCAAAATAGCGATAGAATCGTGTGCAATTGAGAAAGACGTTATCTGAGCATCGTCGGAAACAAAGTATTCCGTTTCATCATTTCCACCTAAACAAGAGATTAAACACATCAAAAATAACGAACTCAACAAAGCATAAAAACCATTTCTTAAATACATCTTTTATTCTAAATTTTATGTATAAGTTTTCAATTTGCAAAAATAGAAACATTTTTGACTAAAATCGCTAACTTCATTAATATTTATATATTTTTAGGGCTTAAAGACTAAAATCGAGGAATTTTCACATTTTTGAACACTTTGTAAAGTACCGGAAATAAGCGGCGCTTTTACACCTTCATTCAATTTCAATGCGCTCACTTCAATTCTCGCTTCGTCCCACAAATTTTCGTTTACAAAACTTTGAATCAGTTTTGCGCCTCCTTCTACAATCAACGATTGAATGTTTTGCTTATATAATTCATTCATCAACTCCGCAAGAGGTTTAGCGCTCTCTGCTTTTATCCTGACAGGATCATTCCCTTGCCAATAACGTACATTCAGTTGAGGTTTGTCCAATTCCAACGTTCTCGAACCAACCATGATTGCCGATTCTTCCGCCCTCATTTTATGAACCAAAACCTGCATAAAACCGTCTGAAAACTTTACCGGAATTTGTCTGTCATTTATTTCACGTACCTTATCCATATATCCATCGGCCGATTGAGCAAATTTCAAAATAATATAAGGTCGTTTTTTATTTACAAAAGTAATAAAATTTTTGTTCAAATCTTCACATTCTGCTTTTAAAACATCTGTAATCACTTCCATTCCCGCTTCTCTCAAAATTTGTATTCCTTTGCCGGAAACTTGCGGAAAAGGGTCTGTCATTCCGATAACGATTTGTGGGATTTGTTTTTCAATAATCAAATTCACACAAGGAGGCGTTTTTCCAAAATGTGAACAAGGTTCGAGATTTACATATAGAGTCGATTTTTTCAATAATTCCGGTTGTCGTACCGAACGGATTGCATTCACTTCGGCATGGGCTTCTCCCCATTTCCGATGATACCCCTCCCCTACTATTTTCCCTTTATGAATAATTACTGCTCCTACCATCGGATTAGGAGCTACATAGCCTTTTCCTTTTTTTGCCAACTCTAAACAGCGGCGCATGTATTTATCATTATTCATAAATTTATTAACTTTGCAACCATGCAACAGACATTACAATGCATACAACAACGCTTGCAAGGCTTATATCCAGCCTCCGAAATCAAATCTTTCGCTTATTTGATTTTGGAGTTTGTCTGTAAAAAAGACAAACAGGTTCTTTTACGCGACAAAGATAATCAATTATCGCCAAACGAGCTTATCAGAATTCAAGAGATTGTTGAGGAATTGAAAAAATTTCGTCCTGTTCAATATATATTGGGGGAAACGGAATTTTACGGTTTGAAGTTTAAGGTGAACGAGCATGTTTTGATTCCCCGTCCCGAAACGGAAGAATTAGTGGATTGGATTATCAGTAGCGCCTCCAAGCTCTCTCCTCAAGAGAGGAGAATATTGGATATTGGAACCGGCTCCGGATGTATTGCCGTCGCTTTGGCAAAACACATTCCCGATGCATCCGTTTATGCGCTCGACATTTCGGAAAAAGCGCTGGAAGTTGCCCTGCAAAATACACAAATAAACGGCGTAACGGTTTCATTTTTCCAACGGGACATTTTCGAGAACAATCCGCTTGCCGGCCTCCGGTCGCCGTTTTCCATTATTGTAAGCAATCCGCCTTATATTGTTCCTTCGGAGAAACAACAAATGTCGCCCAATGTCCTGAATTATGAACCTCATCAAGCGCTGTTTGTTCCGGAAAACCAACCGCTTTTATTTTACGAGCAAATTGCAGACCTCGGATTAGAACATCTGGAAAAAAACGGATCCCTTTTCTTTGAAACCGGTTCGCTTTTCGGAAAAACAGTTGCGGAAATGATGCGGAAAAAAGGATATAAACCGGTGAAACTGTTAAAAGATATTTCGGGAAAAGACCGAATGGTAAAAGGGCAACTCGGTGAAAACAAAAATTATGTTTACACCGCTGGATGAACCAACTCCTGTAACTCCGGCCTTTTTTTGAGGCGCTATGAAAAATATAATTCTTCTGTCCTCCGCTCTTTTCCGGAGGCAGTCTCAAAAATCATCCGTTTCGGAGAATACGGAACGTCCTGAATGGACTTGGTAAAAGAAGAAACGGAAACCGCCAATGCCATACGTATTTTCCTTATTTATACTCCTCCCATAAACCGGATTCTATTTCTGTTCTGGATTTTTCAATCAATTGTTGGATGTTGAGAGCCGTATCTCTGATATTGTCGGAAATCAAATCTTTTGTGGAAATAGGCGGATGAATCAGCAATTCCATCGGATGAGGATGAATAAAATAAACATTTCTGGGCATTACACGGTACGAACCGTTGATAGTAACCGGAACAATCGGCAATTTCAAATCAATAGCCATTTGATAAGCGCCCTTCTTGAATTTTCCCATTTTTCCGGTCAACGTACGGGAACCTTCCGGAAATATGGCTATGGATGCGCCTTTTTTCAACTTTTGTTCTGCGTCTTGAATGGTTCTTACTATCGCTTTAGGAGATGAATTGTCCACAAAAATAAAACCGGCCATTTCACAAGCCCTTCCGACAAAAGGCAATTTGCGCAGACTTTGTTTCATCATCCATTTAATAGGTACATTTAAATATCCGTAAATAAGAAAAATATCATAAATTCCTTGATGATTAGCGACAAATATATACGATTGATTTTTGTCCAAATTTTCCTTTCCTTTCACTTTTATAGGACAGAAAGTAATAATACAAACTATTTTTGACCACCACATTCCGGGGTAGTAACTAAAAAATCGTTCTCCACCAAAAAAGCAACCGATTGTAACTGTAAGTGCCGTCAATACCGTTACCGTAAAAAAAACAGGCAACCAAATGCATATTTGATACAGGAGAATAAAAAAATGCTTCATACAAAATACTTAGTAATTTAGATTATAGATACAAATGTAGAAATTTCTTTAGTTTTATAAAAAAATATTTTAGTTTTTCAGTGAAAATGTTTTAATTTGTATAAAGTTTCAACATTATGAAATTCTTTTTGAAAAATTTGGGTGTTTTTTTAATATTTCTGGGAGCGTTTTTTCTTATTGTTCCTTTTTTTACTCATCTCCAAACCAATCAATCGCTTCTTTGGGGATGGATATTAATTGTTGCAGGTTTTATTTTTTATACTTTTATAAATAAAAAATATCAATGAAGTATTGCATTCTTCCAATTAGCAACCTATGAATCAACACACTATACACACTCTGGAACTATTTGGTGGTTCTTATAACTACTTTCACAAGTCGTTATAAGCAAAATTGTTTTTAATCATCTTCAAAAAACTAATCGGAAGAATGACAATATTTCTACCTTTAAATTATACAGCAAATTTCGTGCCATATTTTAATTTTTATAAATTAAAGTAAAAAATTTGCCCATATTCTACCGGAAATTCGAAAGATTCTTCCAACGAATAGAGTCCTAAATATACATGAATCAGCCGAATTACTCCTCCATGAGTAAAAATACAAATATTTTCATTTTTTTTGAATTTAATATCATCCATAAAAGCATTTACTCTTTTTTGCATCATTGTATATGATTCCCCATTTTTAGCCGGAAAATTCAACCAGTCGGCAAACCATGCTTTAGCTTCAATTTGGTCTATTTCCATCCAAGGTTTCATTTCCCAATCGCCAAAGTTTAATTCTTTAAGTCTTGCATCCAATTCAGGATTAGAAAATCCACAATAACCGGCTAATAGTGTACAGCGAGAAAGCGGACTCGAATAAACCCTATCAAAGGTTTCTCTTCCTAAACTTTCTTTTACGGTAAAAGCTTCCTTCTCAAAAGATATATTCAAAGGAACATCTGTAAATCCATAACATACGCCTGTGGGTACATTTACAGAGGTATGTCTAACTACTGTTAATTTCATAATAACAATAATATAACTGTTTAATTTAATTCAGTGATTCATAAATAATATCCTGTATTCGCGGACGAATATTTAATGTCATTAACTGAGTATGAGTTCGCGAGGGATATGTTCGGTTAGATAGAAATATGTATATCAATTTATTATCCGGATCTATCCAAAAACAGGTACCTGTATATCCCGTATGTCCATAAGTAGCAGGAGGCGCTTTTTCGCTTACACTGCCGGATATTTTCTTTTTATCCGGCTTATCAAATCCTAATCCTCTATGACTGTCGGAACTTTGAGTTCGAGTAAAAATCAGGGCAGTTGTCCGAGAAATATACCGCTCGTCTCCATATTCTCCATCGTTTAAAAACATTTGTAATAATTTCGCCAGATCATTGGCATTTGAAAATAAACCGGCATTGCCCGAAATTCCTCCCATCACTGCAGCCGCTTCGTCTTGAGGATAGCCTATTAAAATCTGATTTCTCAGAAATTCATCATTTTCGGCAGGAGCAATTATTTTTCGATCCCATTTTCTTAAAGGCAAAAAAGTAGTGCGAGCCGAACCTAAACCGGCAAAAAATTCTTTTTCCAAAAACCGGTCTAAAGATTGACCGGCAATATTTTCGATCATTTCTTTTAACAGTATAAAATTCAAATCGCTATATAAATAATTCTTGCTTTTTTTTAAATCAATTTCCGCGATTTTTTGTATTACTGTTTTATCAAAATCATCGCGTATAAAAAATCTTTCCGCTACCTGTTTTTGAATTCCTTTTTGTGGAGTTTGAGAGACCATATTGGGATAAAACTTAAAATCGGTTCGAATATACGCATTTTTATCATACAATATCCGATAAGTCGCATCTCTTTTCGAAGAATAAAGGCGACCTTTATAACTATTTGTATCAATGAGTTGTTGATAGAACGGATAAAAAGCCGGTAATCCGCTTTGGTGAAAAAGGGCGTCTTTTATGGTTATATCTTTCTTATTCGTATTTTTCAGTTCAGGAATGTATTTACATAAATTATCATGTAATTTGATTTTGCCGGCATCATACAATTTCATTACCGCCGAAATCGTGGCGGTTGCTTTAGTAATAGACGCCAAATCGTAAATATCCGTGTTTTGAACCGGATGTGTTCCGGCATAATCGAAGTAACCGAAAGATTTATTATATACCACAACTCCTTCTTTGGCAATCAGTATTTGACAACCCGGAAATGCCTGATTTTCAATTCCTTCTTTTACAATTGCTTCTATTTTATTCAATGTTTTTTGATCCATATTCACTTCCATCGGATGTTGATACGACAATCTCGTTTTTTGAGTGGTCAATCCTCTACCCTGCACGAACGTTCCGGCAATGGAAACCGGAAGTTTACCTTTGGCCGGTAATCCTCCCATTATTACTTCTGCAGCTGCTTTTTGCGCATACGGAGTGTTTTCATAAGCCAAAGTTACCGATTTTGCAGATGCTACATTTTGTTTGTAAGCAGATAAGTAATAAGGCGAAATAAAAAAACAAAGATGCAATTCTTTTTGAGCGGCTATTGATCGCAGAAATGAAGGATAATTCTGAATTTTGGTTGTATGGACTGCACAAACAATTGCATCGTAAGTGTTTAGTTTCGCTGCTAAATCACTTTTATTTCCATCGGTCGCCAATTGGAAAAAACTAAAATTATCATACAAAGCCATTGTTTCCTGAAATTCATTCGATTTTTCTTCTCCTAAAGAAAGGACAGCTATTTTCTTTTTTCCCAATTGCTTAAGTGGAATCGCCGCATTATCGTTTTTCAATAAAGTAATGGCTTCTTCATTCAATTTTTGGATTAACCAATCGGCGTAAGTCGAATTAATTCGTTCTTTAAGCCCTTTTATTTTAATCGGTTTTAATTTATCAAGTCCTGTAATATATTTATAATAAAGAATTTTCAAGCATTTTTCTTCAATGGTCTTCATACTGATTATTCCGGTTTCGACGGCTTTTTTCACAGCAGCAAATTCGACAAGCGGTTTTTCGGGACTCAATAAAATATCATTTCCCGCTAATAAAGCCTCTACGCATACACTTTTCTTTCGTCCCGAAACTCCTTTCATTACTAAAGCATCGGTAATTTTCAGTCCCTGAAATCCCATCTCATTCGTCAAAAGGTTTGTTACAATTTTAGAAGATAATGAGGTTGGCAAACCGGTTTTGTTATCCAATGCGGGAACAGATAAATGTCCCGTCATTATTCCTGAAAGACCGGCTTGTATAAATTTCAGAAAAGGATACAGTTCGATTGTATCCAATCGTGCTCTATCGTGATCGATTTGAGGGAGAGTCAGATGCGAATCTTTCGAAGTATCTCCATGCCCGGGAAAATGTTTGCCGACAGAAATAACATTCCTTTTTTCTAATCCCTGTGCATAGGCTATTCCTTTTTCGGCAACAGCTATCCGGTTTTCTCCAAAAGAACGAATGTTTATCACCGGATTGTTCGGATTTATATTGACGTCCAAAACGGGAGCAAAATTGATTTGTACGCCTAATTCATTACATTCCCGCCCAACTTCTTCCCCATATAGCCGGATCAACTCATTATCCTGAATCGCTCCAATCATCATATTCTTCGGAAAACGGGGCGTATCGTCTTTCAACCGCATAGCTAATCCCCACTCTCCATCAAAAGCAATAAACAAGGGAATCCGACTGACTTTACGGTAAAGGTTGATGCTTTCGGCTTCTTCTTTCAGATCTCCTCCGGAAAAGAGAATTCCTCCGATTTTTTGTTCGTCGATATTTTTAATGGTTTGATTATGAAAAGAAGAACTTGGATCAACTGTGATCATGAATAATTGACCGATCTTCTCGTCTAAAGTCATCGTATCGAAAATAGAATCGGCCCAATGCCGCATGGCTTCCGAATCGGTACTCGAATAAAGCGTCGGAATTACATTTGCTTGCGTTTCCATACAAATAATGGACAAAATAATTATTAACGTCTTTTGTATCAACTGTTTATTCTCTTTTCTTTAGAAGTACATCCAAACGTCCCATGTAGATTCCTCTGTCTCCTGTTTGATTTATAACAACTTGCTCTCCGTCGCGATTCAATCGAGAATCTGCAAATCTTAAAAAGGTATGTGTATGTCCTCCTAAAATAATATCGACGTCATGGCTTTCTTTCGCTAATGTAATATCTCCTATATTGTCTTCTTTCGGAAAATATCCCAAGTGCGATAAACAAATCACCAAATCACAGTTTTCTTCGTTTTTTAGATAGCCGGCCGTTTCATTTGCCGACCGGATGGGATCCATATATTTCATTCCTTCGTAATTAGACAGGGCGACCAAGCCTTCCGGAGATACCGTCAAACCGATGACTCCAATCTTCAAATTGTCTCTGTGAAGAATAAGGTATTTCCGTGTTAATCCTTCCAGTACGGTCTCCGTAAAATCCAAATTTGTAGCAATCAACGGAAACTTGGCCACTTTAATCATTTCCGCCAAATTATCCAAGCCATAATCAAACTCGTGATTTCCCAGACAAGCCGCATCGTATTTCATGAAATTCATACAAGCGATTTCCGCCTGTCCTTTGAAAAGATTGAAATAAGGCGTTCCTTGCACAAAGTCGCCACAATGGAAAAGTAATACATTTTTATTTTCGCTCCGAATTTCTTCGACGCAAGCATTCTGACGAATTATTCCTCCATGATTAGGATATTTAGGATCATTTTCGGGCAAAGGTTCGATACGGCTGTGTGTATCGTTATTGTGCAATATTACCAACTGCTTTGATTCTTGCGCCTGAATTTGAACAGTTAAAAAAAGCGTTATTAGAAAAATAACAATCTTCTTTGATTTTTTTTTAATACATTCAAGGATGAACGGTGATCCTGTTGTCAATTTTTGCATTTACTTCCAGATTATTAGTAGTTAATTTTCTAATATATTGTATCATTAAATCCCGAAAAGTTTGATTCGAATCGATTCGGTTAACCGCTTCTTTCAAAGCAATCATACCGTCATTACCTTCAGCCAGATAATCAAGGGTCGCGATTCGATAGGTTTTATTTTCATCTACCGGTTTTCCTACTATTTCCAATTTTTCGACATTCCGATCTTTTACAATTAAACGGATCTCTTTAGATAGGCCTTCACCTCCGTGAAAAGCAATGAAATCGAAAAAATCTTTTACTGCTTCTCCGGGTAATTCCAACAGAACCAAGCGATTGTCGAAAGAATAAATCTCATACAGGTTTTCCACTGTAATGTCGCCTTTATTGAGCGTTGAACGTAGTCCGCCAACGTTTACAACAGCGAGATCAACGTTTCCCCACAAATTTTCCGCTATTTCTTTCATCGCATCAGCACTAAAATTACTCAGTAAACTTTGAGGATAACCTTTTTCCAACGTTTGAGCGGCTGTACCAATCCGAATTTTCATTTCGGAATCCAATTTTGCTCTATAAAATTCCAGCAAGGCAAGCATTTCAGGATTTGCTTTTGCATCCCACTCGCCGGTTATTTCAATTCGTGAACTTTCAATGGAAGTCACTACATATCTATCTCTTGCACATGAAGATAAGACAAAGATAAGAAAAATAAAACCTAAATTAACCCTCTTCATATAATAACGAATTTTCTACTTCCTTCACTTTTTTGAATAAGTCGGAAGCAAATACAAAATCATTTAACTCTTTGTTAGACGAATTCATAATTTCATCTTTTGTTCCTTCCCATTCTTTTGTTCCGTCATTTATAAAAACAATTTTTTCACCGATATTCACCACCGAATTCATGTCATGCGTATTGATTACAGTGGTCATATTATACTCAGTGGTAAGATCGTGAATAAGATCATCAATCAAAAGCGAAGTTTTAGGATCCAGACCGGAGTTAGGCTCGTCGCAAAACAAGTATTTCGGATTAAGAGAGATTGCTCGGGCAATAGCGGCGCGTTTCATCATTCCTCCACTGATCTCCCCCGGATATAAATTTCCAGCATCTTTCAAGTTCACCCGTTCCAGACAAAAGAACGCTCTTTTTTCCCTTTCTTTCCTATTATATTGGGTAAACATAGTCAGAGGAAATGTAACATTTTCCAATACTGTCATCGAATCGAATAAGGCAGAACCCTGAAATAACATCCCCATTTCGCGGCGAAGTGTATTTAATTCCTTTTTTCGCATGGAGGGAAGATTTCGTCCATTGTACAATATCGCACCCGAATCCGGACGTAGAAGACCAATTAGTATCTTCATAAAAACCGTTTTCCCAGAACCGCTTCGTCCAATAATCAGATTCGTTTTTCCGGGATCAAAAGTAATGGAGATATTTTTTATTATCCTTTTTTCGTCGAACGATTTGATTATATTTTTAACATCTATCATTAGCCAAGCATTAATTGAGTCATTACCAAGTCCAACGCCAAAATCATCACGCTGCTCATCACTACCGAATCGGTACTCGCCTTACCCACCTGTAGAGCGCCTCCTTTCACATTGTAGCCGAAATAGGAAGCTGTAGACACTATAATAAAAGCAAACACCATTGATTTTATTATAGAATATCCTATGTAATAAGAAACAAACCAATATTGAAGTCCATATTCATATTTAGATATCGTAATAATGTCGGTAACCCATCCGATGATGTAGCCCCCGCCTATTCCAAAAAACATACTAAAAATCACCAATACCGGAATAAAGATCATAAAAGCTATTATTTTCGGCAGGATAAGATAATTCGCAGAATTTACGCCCATTATTTCCAGAGCGTCAATTTGTTCGGTCACCCGCATAGTTCCCAATTCCGACGCCACATTAGAGCCTACTTTTCCTGCTAAAATCAAACACATAATCGTAGATGAAAATTCAAGCAAAATAACTTCCCGCGTTATATAACCTACCGTAAAATCAGGAATAAGAGGTGATTGAATATTCAATGAAACTTGAATAGTGAGTACAGCGCCGATAAAAACAGAAATAAAAATAACAATCCAAAGGGAATCTACTCCTAATTTATATATCTCTTTGAACATTTGCTTAAACAACATATTCCAACGATCCGGAATAGAAACTGTTTTAAACATTAGCATTACGTATTCACCAAATTTTTGTAATCCTTTTATCATATATGATTTTTAAAATCTTATAACCGGTTACAAAGGTACATGAAATTTTTCAATCACACACAGACGAATAAAAATGTCTTGTAAAATTTATAGAGGAAAGATAGCATAAAATCCCCAATTACACACATTGGTATCCCCATTGTAGGTTATCAATTGCCCGACAGCATTTATCCGGAAAATCAACAACTCGAACCGGACTATAAAATCGCCAATCCTCCCGAAAAATCGGTTGCCGGCCAAGATCAATAATTGGAAAAAGCAGTTCAAATATTGTTGAACGAAATTTGAAGCGTTTTCGCTAAGTATGATTCGATTGATTTGACTGTGTAATGGAAATGTTATAAAAATAGTGACTAAATTTTCACTTTTTATTTTTTATTTCAAAAAATCTCACTAATTTTGCTCGGTTTTTAAACAAAATTTACCAATTTTTCAGAAAGAAACAGATAATATTTTAATTTTATATATTTAGTAAAGAAAGCGTTAGCTTATATTCTTGTTTGGAGAAACTTCGATAATTTCAATTACTACAAGAATAAGTTAGTAAACGCTCACGTTGGATGCGTGGGTATAACTTATTTGTAGTAATGGGCAATCGAAGGCCTCTCCAAACAGATAAAGTTAAAAGTCCCACGCTTCATATTTTTAAACCGCTTCTCTTCGGGACCTGGAAGCGAACTAAGAACTAAGAGTTATGAGTTAAGAACTAAAAGTTAAAAGTTAAGAATGGACGCCGCCGCCTGTATCACTATCGTTTATTCCGGTCGAAGGTAAAGACAACTGTTCGAATCAAAAAATCATTTTTCTCATCGTTTAATAAAAGTTGGTTGTCTTTACCGGAGACGGAAAAACTTAAGAGTTAAGAACTAAAAGTTAAAAGTCGAAAGTTGAAAGTTGAAAGTTGAAAGTTAAGGGTTAAGAATGGAAAAAAGAGAACAGAAAAAAGCGAGGCCCTGCGAGGGCGATAATCAATAGCGATGGGTGTTGTCGGGTTGTATTGGGAAGAAAATATTGTCTTCTGTCCCGTCAGGGACAGCATGTTGGTAGAAAACGGGGGTTATTTTCACCGTCGCCCGTCCCGTCAGGGACGGAATGTGGAGAGCCCACCGAATCATATTCTGTCCCTGACTTCAAGAACTAAGAGTTAAGAACTAAGAGTTAAGAATGGAAAATAGAGAATGGAGAAAGGAAGGCCGAAGGCCTTCAAGATGAATAACCCCCAATGAAGCGAAGCGATTGGGGGACAAACGAAAAGCAACGACACTTTCAACCCCGAAGCGGGTTGAACAGGTAAAAGAGAACATAATCGTGGAACTAAAATAAATAACATTAATAAAATTTAAATTTTTATTAAACATTAAACAAAAATTGATTTTTTTAGCGCTGACGCTCTGGATGTTGAGCGCAGCAAGTGTAAATGCACAAGTACGGATTGGCGGTACGACCAATCCCGATCCTTCGGCTATTCTGGATTTAAATCCGGATTCAATAAGTGGTATTGCACAGAATGCTACCGGAGGCTTATTGCTCCCAAGAGTAAACTTAGTTGATCCTATGATGCCCGATCCGTTTACCAAACACGCAAAAGGATTAACGGTTTACAATTTAACCGGTGGCAACGGATTGAATGAAGGCGTTTATTGCAACAACGGCGTAGAATGGTTTCCTGTTATTTCGTGCGAAAGCATGAATACCGGAACCGAACCGATTATTTTCCTGCGTCAGCCGGGGTTTCTCTGGTTGGGAGTTGACGGATCACTAACCGATACTTTGGGTTTTGAGTTGGCCACCGTAGATAAATCAGGATTTACCTATCAATGGTACAAACGCGATCCGGTGACACTGCTTTCCACAGCCATTGAAGGCGCTACAAGTGATACTATCTTTATTAATGATTATGATTCCAATCGAGCAAGTTACGGCATCATCGACGAAGGAAAAGTGTATCAATTTTATTGCGTGGTGGTTAACGGTTCGCAGTATGGCATTAGTGGTACCGGCCGCGTTGTTTACGGCACCGGCGCTCGCCTTGCTAACGGCGGCTGGATAAAAGTTGCCAATGCCAACTTGGGTGCAGAGCAAGATGATTTATCGTTGGCTGAGCAGATTGCTTATCAACCGGATGCCGACTCATCCGACGAAGTCGAGGATAAAGGTTACGATCCTACGGTTTACGGCGACTGGTATCAATGGGGACGTAAAGCAGACGGTCATGAAAACCGTAAAATACTTGCCGTTAATACCGTTAATACTTATTTAAATTCCCCTAATGGCGTTGGCACTGATTCACTGTACACTGACGGTCAAATTCAATCCGATCTTTCAGATATTTACGGCAAATTTATCCAGCGTGGTGTCAGTACGAGTGACGATTGGCGTCAATATCCTGAACAGAATGAAAATTTCATTACTGCTCCTGCGAATGAATGGACTTGGGGTAATCCTGCAAACGATCCCTGTAAGTTATTAGGCAGTACTTGGCGCGTGCCTACTTCGATTGAATGGTCTCAAATCGTGTCGAACAATACTTGGGTCTGGCAAGAAGGCGGTGCAAACGGTACGTCAGGTTACTTGCTTAAACCCGGTGGCGCAAACAAACCCACAGTTCTTTTCTTACCAGCTGCAGGGGGACGTAATCGTGGCACCGGTATGCACTACAATATCGGTTCCTACGGCCGCTATTGGAGTAGTACTCCTGCAAGTACCGGTTCGTACTACTTGGGCTTTAATTTTGGTGAAAGTATTACTTCTACTGCAACCTCCTCTCGTGCAAACGGTTATTCAGTCCGTTGCGTTTCGGAACGATTCAACTGATTTGATCTTGTGACGGAAATTTTAAATAGATTAGAGTCAAGAAACTCAACTCTTGTTATTTAAAAAAGCGCCGGAAAAAGCAAGTCCATACCGTAAGGGAACGTTTATAGCGTTCCCGATCCGGGTATTTCAGTTTTCTACCAACAAGCTGTCCCTTTCGGGACAAGAGCACTTTTTCTTCCGAATACAACCGTGCCGATACATTCGCCGGACAAAATTTGAATAAATATACAGAAAAAAGTATATCATTCGCAATATTTTATTAACTTTGTAAAAATACTTAAAAAAAATTTTATATAAAAAATAAATAAGATCTAATTTTATGAAGAAAAATGTAATTATTATCGGCGCTGCCGGTCGAGATTTTCACAATTTTAACACTTTTTTCAGAAAAAATGACAGTTATTGTGTCGTCGCGTTTACCGCTGCCCAAATTCCCGACATTGCCGGAAGAAAGTATCCAGGAGAATTAGCCGGAGAACTGTATCCCGAAGGCATTCCTATTTATGCCGAAGAAGAACTCCCCTTGTTAATTAAAAGCTTGAAAGCGGATGTTTGCGTCTTTTCTTACAGCGATGTTCCTTACCCAAGAGTCATGAAAATAAGTGCTGTTGTCAATGCTGCCGGCGCCGATTTTTGGTTACTTGGGCCTCAAAGCACAATGATTCCATCAACCAAACCGTTAATTGCCGTCGGCGCTACCCGTACAGGATGCGGGAAAAGCCAGACTTCAAGAAAAATCATTGAAATACTGGTTGAAATGGGATTAAAAGTGGTCGCCATCCGCCATCCGATGCCTTATGGTGATTTGGCGAAACAAAAAGTACAACGATTCGCAACCGTAGAAGATTTGAAAAAGCATGATTGCACCATCGAAGAAATGGAAGAATACGAACCGCATGTAGTTACCAAACGGAATGTAATTTATGCCGGAGTGGATTATGAAGCGATTCTCCGCGAAGCGGAAAAAGATCCGGACGGCTGCGACATTATCCTTTGGGACGGCGGAAACAACGATTTTCCTTTCTATGTTCCCGACCTGATGATTGGCGTTCTCGATCCTTTGCGTCCGGGAGCCGAAGTTTCCTACTACCCGGGAGAAGTAGTAGCCCGCATTTCCGATGTGATATGCATCAATAAAATAGATTCGGCTTCTTTGGAAGACATCCAAACGGTACGCCGGAATATAGCGGCAATCAATCCGAAAGCCACAGTGATAGACGCCGCTTCTTACCTTACTGTGGATAAACCGGAACGGATTACTGGAAAACGGGTCTTAGTCGTGGAAGACGGCCCTACCTTGACGCATGGGGAAATGAAAATCGGAGCAGGATCAGTAGCGGCATTGAAATACGGAGCATCCGAATTAATCGACCCAAGACCCTATACCGCCGGAAAACTCAAAGATACTTTCAAAACTTATCCGGACATCGGCATACTATTACCGGCTATGGGTTACGGCGAACAGCAAATCAAAGATCTGGAAACGACAATCGCACAGACGCCTTGCGACGCCGTAGTAATCGGTACGCCGATTGATTTGACCCGGATTATTCAAATCAAGCAACCTACCGTAAAAGTCGGTTACGAACTTCAGGAAATCGGATATCCTGATTTCAGAACCATTCTCCGGGATTTCGTTCAAAAACACCATTTACTAAAATGATTGAAAAGCAGTCGGCAAATACGCTTTTAATGATTGAACCCGTTGCATTCGGGTTCAATCATCAAACCGCTAAAAACAACTTTTTCCAGCAAAAAAGCGACGAACCGGCATCTCTTATCCAAGACGGGGCGCTTAAAGAATTTACACAAATGACCGCTGTGCTGGGAAAGAACGGTTTCGACTTGACGATTGTAAAAGATACAATAGAACCTCACACGCCGGATTCCATTTTTCCTAACAACTGGATTTCTTTTCATGCCGACGGACGAGTGGCTATCTATCCCATGTTTGCAGCAAACAGGCGTTTGGAAAGACGAACGGATATTTGGCAACTCTTGGAAAAAAAGGGCTTTATCGTCCGGGAAATCGTCGATTATTCTCCGTATGAAAAAGAATGTCGTTTCCTGGAAGGAACCGGAAGCATGACGCTCGACCGGGAAAACCAAACGGCTTATGCCGCTTTGTCGGAACGGACAGACAAAACCCTGTTCCTGAAATTCTGTAGCGATTTTCATTTCACGCCGTGTTACTTCACAGCCAATCAAACCGTTGGAAATAAACGCCAGCCGGTTTACCACACCAACGTGATGATGTCCGTCGCCGACCGTTATGCGGTTGTATGCCTCGAATCGGTAGACGATGAAACAGAACGTCAAAAAATCATTCATTCGTTATCAGCCAACCGGAAAGAAATCATTGAAATCACCGAAAATCAAATGCACCGGTTTGCAGGAAACATACTTCAAATCGAAAACCGGAAAGGTGAAAAATTCTCGGTAATGTCGGAAACAGCTTATCGTTCGTTAACGGAAAAACAAATCAAACAAATTGCCGTTTATAACAGCATCATCCGGATTCCCGTTCCCACGATTGAAAAACAGGGAGGAGGAAGTGTCCGTTGCATGATCGCTGAAATTTTTTTACAGAAAAATAAAAGAGATGAAGACCAATAAGAAAACAGCTTCCGAACAAATGGATTTGGAAAATCAATTCGGAGCGCATAATTATCATCCGCTACCGGTAGTGCTTGAGCGAGGTGAAGGCATATATGTATGGGACGTGGAAGGAAAACGGTATTTTGATTTTCTATCGGCTTATTCAGCCGTTAATCAAGGACATTGTCATCCGAAAATTATTAATGCCCTAATTGAACAGGCGCAAAAACTGACGTTGACCTCCCGCGCTTTTTACAACAGCCGGTTAGGAGAATACGAAGAATATGTTACCCAATATTTTGGTTATGAGAAAGCGCTTCCGATGAATACCGGCGCCGAAGCAGTTGAAACAGCGATCAAATTGTGCCGTAAATGGTCGTATGAAAAAAAAGGATTGGCAGATAATACGGCTCAAATCGTTGTTTGTGAAAATAATTTTCACGGAAGAACGACGACTATCGTATCGTTTTCGATTGATCCGGAAGCCTGTAATCATTACGGCCCTTTCACACCCGGATTTATCGTAATTCCTTACAACGATGCCGGCGCTCTGGAAAAAGCGCTTCAGGAAAACGCCAACATAGCCGGTTTTTTGGTAGAACCCATTCAGGGCGAAGCCGGCGTGTATGTCCCGAATGAAGGTTATTTGAAAAAATGTTTCGAACTTTGCCGGAAACACAGGGTTTTGTTTATTGCCGACGAAGTACAGACCGGCATCGCCCGTACCGGTAAATTATTAGCTTGCGATTATGAAGACGTACATCCCGACATCCTGATTCTGGGAAAAGCCTTATCCGGAGGAACTTATCCGGTATCGGCCGTTTTGTCGAGCAATGAAATTATGGAAGTTATTCGTCCGGGACAACACGGTTCTACTTTTGGAGGCAATCCAATCGCAGCGGCGGTTGCTATCGCTGCTTTGGAAGTTGTAAAAAAAGAGAAACTGGCGGATCAAGCACAATCCCTGGGGAAAATTTTCAGGGAAGAAATGGAAACCTGTTGCCGGAAGTCTAAAATAGCTTCTTTTGTTCGTGGGAAAGGATTACTCAATGCTTTAGTAATCAATAATAACCAGCAAAAAGACCTGGCTTGGGATATTTGCATTCAGCTCAGCAAAAACGGTCTATTGGCAAAACCCACTCATACGAATATCATCCGGTTTGCACCGCCGCTGGTGATTACGGAAAATCAGTTACGTGAAGCAATTGAAATTATCAAACAAACGCTCAACTTATTCGAATAATTGAAATTATCAAATATAATTTGAGTTGCCACAAGCACGTTGACATCTGCTTTGAAGTTGCGCGACAATTTGAAATGCACACCCCTCAAGAAGATAGACAAGATTAAAAAAATTCTTTCCGGTCTATCTTCTTTTCTTTACAAAGCAGTTGTATCTCAAACCAATCGAATCATTCCGAAACGCAACGGACCGTAAAGCCAGTAGCGCGATTGCCCGTACCCGTTGCAGTAATGCTCCCGCTTGTAAAGTAGAGGTTGTACGAGCTAGCAGTACCTGTAACAGCGCTACTCCAATAGTTGCCGATGGAACCGACATTGGCCTGCGCACCGCTAATGCGGCTACGGGACCCTGCGGCGGGCAAGAAAAGAGCGGTGGGTTTGTTTACGCCACCGGGCTTAAGCAGGTAACCGAAAGTGCCGCTTTCGCCGCCATCTTGCCAAATCCAAGTATTATTTGATGCGATTTGTGCCCATTCAGCCTGAGTAGGCACGCGCCAATTACCGCCTAATTCGTAGCGGCAGGGATCCAAAGCCGTAATCCCTTTTACAGGATCACCCCAAGTCCATGCATTGGCAGGAGCGGTAGTGAGATTTCCCTCCGTTTCAGGATATTTCCGCCAATCATTCGTGCCGGCATTACGCCGAATAAATTTGTCGTAAATATCAAGATCGGATTGAATTTGACCGTCAGTGTCCAGCGAATCAGTGCCAACGCCATTAGGGGAATCTAAATAAGTATTGACAGTATTAGCAGCAAGTACTTTACGGTTTTCATGACCGTCTTTTTGACGTCCCCATTGATACCAGTCGCCATAAACCGTAGGATCGTAAGCTTTATCATTGACGGTAGATCTTGCAGCAGAAGGTTGATAAGCAATCTGATCAGCCAACGATAAATCTTGTTCTGCGCCCAAGTTGGCATTGGCAACTTTTATCCAGCCGCCGTTGGCAAGGCGAACACCGGGGCCGTAAACAACACGACCGGTACCACTAATGCCATACTGCGAACCACTAACCACCACGCAATAAAATTGATATACTTTTCCGGCGTCAGTGATGCCGTAACTTGCCCTGTTGTTGTCTTCATCAATGAAGAGGCTATCTTTTGTAGCGCCTGCAATGGCTGTGGAAAGCAAAGTCACCGGATCTCGTTTGTACCATTGATAGGTAAATCCCGTTTTATCTACAGCGGCCAACTCAAAACCCAAAGTATCGGTTAATGATCCGTCAGCTCCCAACCAGAGAAACCCCGGCTGACGCAGGAAAATAACCGGAGGTTCCGTTCCGGCATTCATGCTTCCGCACGAAATAACCGGAAACCATTCTGCGCCGTTGTTGCAATAAACGCCTTCATTCAATTCTCTCTCACTGTTAATGGTTAAATTATAGACCGTTAATCCCTTTATGTGTGTGGAAAACGGATCGGACGAAGTAAGATCGACTAAGTTTACTTTCGGGAGCAATAAGCCTCCGGTAGCATTACCCACATCGGGATTTAAATCCAAAATAACCGAAGGATCGGGATCGGTCGTACCGCCAATCCGTACTTGTGCATTTACACTTGCTGCGCTCAAAACCATGAGCATCAGCGCTAAAAAAATCATTTTTTGTTTCATGTTTAATAAAAATTTAGTAAT
>JAIRLY010000370.1 GCA_031259075.1 Dysgonamonadaceae bacterium
TAAAACGGTTCATATCCGGCTCAATTGAATGTACATCACCCTGTACCGCTTTCTTTTATGATATGGATTTATCCCTTACGGATAAAAACAAAAACAAATGGTTAATGATGAAGGTTAATGGAAGAATTGGCCGTTAATCGTTAACCATTTTTTATTAAAACAGTCCCGTAGCTCAGTTGGTTAGAGCACTACACTGATAATGTAGGGGTCAGCAGTTCAACTCTGCTCGGGACTACTCATCCGCCAAACTCAACCGGCCATAACGGGGGATTAGCTCAGTTGGCCAGAGCACCTGCCCTGCAAGCAGGGGGCCAAGGGTTCGACTCCCTTATCCTCCACAAAAAGGAAAAAGCTGTCTCAAAAAACGAGACAGCTTTTTTTGTGAGCAACTATTCTTCCTTTCCTGATGATGATGTAAAAGTATGCAGTGACAGACTTCGTTCCTGCCAATGATGGAATCTATCCCATTTTAGTAATCATCAACGAGTTATAACGCATAGGCCAACATACAATTAGAATAATCGGGAATCACTTTGTTAGTTTTGGGATATTGTATTGTCTCCGAAAAAACTCAGTTCTCCGATGCGATACAAATTGTTTGCAGGGGGAGCGTTGCCGCTGGCATTTCGTACGAAACACCGTATATACCTGACAGGGGCGGCTGTTTCCGGAAAATTAAATCGAAATCCCGCATTTCCTATTTCTACCATTTCGGGTACACTTGCCGGCGTAGTAACCGTTACATTATGCAGCCCCAAATATTCCCAATCTTCTTTGAATGTGCCTGTCGGATTGATATTGTCTTGCCAATAATTCGCCGGTTTGGAAAGATCGATCGTTTTTATACCCCATATTTCAAGCGATCGAACATTTGCGTTTCCGTAAATGTCCGACGGATTTGTTGTATATGGTCGAATAGCAGGCCAAAGTACCATCCGGCTAAGTTTAAACACCTGTTTCAGATCAAGGGTGAACGAATTACCCGTACTGGCGCTTGCCGACAAATAACCATTGTCACCTACTATACCGTCATGTAATTTTGAGAAAGCATAATCTGCGCTATACTGAGATATGTTGTCACCCGGTATGGAGGCTCTCATGTCGCCGAATGGTTTGGGAGCTTCCGCTTCAAATGGAGTAGTTTTAGAAATAAAATTTTCTTCAATAATAGCATAAGATCCTGTAGACGATGTGGTTCTTTTGTATCTCAATGTGAGATTGCCTGTTACCGGATCGTAAGAACTAATTCCGTCGGAATTGGTTATGGTGTTGAGCATTCCATTGAAATATCCGGCAATATCAAAGGTATGATCTTCTTTGAGCGTCAGTCTGAACTGCGTATTGGATGTTACGGCAGCATCGGCTACACGGTTACATTCGAAAATGTTTTCTCCGATCATACGGAGGGTTTTATCCTGATCAACATAGACGACATTGCCTGTAAATATACCGTCGACATTATAATCGGCACGTGTTCCCGAAGCGACATATACTACAATTTGTTCTCGTTGCACGGATGTTGAGAAAGTATCAATGGAACCGGTCGGCGTATATAATGACGACACGGAAATGAAATCGTCGGGATGTTTTAAACGGTTGCCGACGTCGGTCAAGGTAGTCATTGTTTCATCCGAATTGACCGATAATTCAAGCGTTTCGTCTGTCGAATGTTTTTTATACGACACTCGCGTATCTATGCATCCTGAAGATATCGTTCCCCATGTAATTCGTACGGTGGTTGCCAGTTCCGAAGCGTCGAACGATATAATACTTAACGAAGTAATCGGTCTGACATTTAGGCTACGTATATAAGTATCTCCGTAGGAAATCCCTTGAATGGAGGAAATCAGCGATTTTTCATTCCGACTGTTTACATTGATTAATTCAAACTGGTAAGTACCTTCCGGTAACGGAATAATGACGGAATCTTTTTGTATTCCGTCTTGTTCTCTGACAAAAGGCTTTACCACAGAATCCCTCCTCAAATTCCAGTAAATCACAGTTGTTTCGATTTTCGGATCGGCATTTACGTACCATCTGAGTTTGACTTTTTCCCAACCCGGAAACGCTTCAATACTGTCTGTTATTCCTAAATAGACCTTTTCTCCCATATCCAAGTATTTTTGATGAATACCGGTCATATCGTCGCAAGATATACATGCAACGAATAATATGCTCCCTACTAACATAATTGTTATCTTTTTCATTCTTTTATTTTTTGTTTATTTATTCTTTTTAATATTGTGAAACTGTATTGTCTCCAAAAAAACTTAATTCACTCAATTGGTAATAATTGTTGGGAGGAGGCGAACCGCCGGCTGTTGCGCGGGCAAAAAAGCGTATATATCTAACCGGACCTACAGTCAATGGGATATCAAAATAATCGCCTGTTTGTCCCCGACTTTGAATATCGTTTTCGCCGGCTCCCTGCAAATCGAGTCTTTCCCGTTCATAATATCCCAAATATTCCCACTCTTCTTTAAATGTTCCGGAAGGGTCGTCAAGATCCGCCCAATAAGACGGCGGTTTAGCCACATCAAATGCAGCAGATCCCCACATTTCAAACTTTGTGATATTCACATTGCCGTAAACATCGGCAACAGGAGAGTTAGACCTGACACGCGGCCAAAAAATCATGCGACTGAGTTTGACTACCTGTTTCAGATCAATGGTGAATGAATTACCGCTATTTCCCGATCCAGTTAAATAACCGTTATCACCTATAAAACCGTCGTATAATTTTGAAAACGGATACGCAGTTCCGTATGAACTGACATTATCACCCGATACGAGCATCCTCATGTCGATAAACGGTTTAGCTACTTCAATTTCATAATAAGGTTTTGCGGAATAGAAAATAGTGTCGGAAACGTTCCCCCATTTGTCTTCAACGGACAATGCAAATACAGTCATCACGGTGTCTGTAAAACCTCTGAAAGGGTATCGTTCCCTGGCAAGGGCAGAAAAATACATTTCTTTGTCTATTAACACACCATCTTTTTCAAACATTAGTCGAAAACCCAATTCCGTCTTTGCCTCATTTTCCCATGAAACTACAATACCTCCAAATCCGGTTTCCAATACCAATGATTTGAATGTTAAACTTATAGGAGATTCTAACGGCACGAATTGTATGTTAATCGGAGGATCAGATTTGACTCCCTGTCGGTTAACTGTATAAAGAGATACTCTCACCGGATCGGTTGTATTGAAACCTTCAACAATAATCGAATTGTTATACACGGAAGATCTTTCGGTAAATACTTTTCCGTTTCTCATGTATTCCGCCATTACGTACAAAATATCAGGATCGTCGGGAATAGAATAAGAGATAAAAGCTCCTCCTTTCATGCTTGTTACGTATACCTTTTCCCGATCAATCGAATCCGGCTTTCTTCCCGTACTTTCTTTTTCATTACAGGAAAAAAACAGACAGGCTCCCGACAAAATCATTGCATTAATTAAATTTTTCATATTTAAAACAGATTAAAATTATACAAACTATTGCCTTATTGCACTTACCATCCCCAAGTTTGTTCCAAATTGGTATTTACTCTTAACTCGGAAAGTTTTACAGGCCAGAGATATTCCTTAGAAGTAAACTTACGGGCCGTTGCAATATTTCTCAACGTGTAGTAAGTTTCCGGCGTACTTCCGGCATTGTTCCATCCTCTGGCAGTCATTGTCCACATTTCTTCCGCCAATTTCCAGCGCCTGATATCCCAAAAACGCTGTCCTTCAAAAGACAATTCAATCATGCGTTCACGCTGGATAATTTTCCGCATTTCATCTTTATCGGCAGGACGGTTTGGAAAGTTGGAGGTTTGCCATGATTCAACCACTCCATTTAATTTTGCGACCGACCTGACCGAATCAATCCAGAAATATACTTCACCGTCCGGTTTCTCTTTTACTTCATTTAATGCTTCACTGTAAAGCAGATAAAGATCTGCAAGCCGCAACAATGGAAATCTGTAATCCTCGCCCGCATACGGTAAAACGGTAGTTCCGTTCGAACAGGAAGTTTCAAAGGCGACTAATTTTTTGATGTAATATCCCGTTGTATTCTGAAGATGCCCCGTTTCTCCAGAACGCATGGACAAATATGGCGTAAAGGATTTTCCACCATTGACAGTTGTGGTAGCGATTTCGTAAAATCCTCTGTCAAAGCCTAAATTTCCATAGAATCGGGCTTCTCTGTCGAAATTAATCGCTGCCGTTATGTTCCCTGTGGCTATATACGATTGATGGTTGGCTTCTATCGTTGCTATGCGGGGCTTGTATCTGCCTTCGTAATCCCATTCGGGATCTTCATCTGTCGGAATTCCTTTTTTAGTATAAAAAAGTTCCGCCATTTCAAATGATGCATAACAATGAGAAACCCCGCCCTGCAAATCTCCGGCAACAATGATCGGATACATTGTCTTTTGCATATTACTTGTATTAGTACCGATGGTTATACCGCTTTTTCCATCGGCAAAAGATTCCATACTCGACCAGATTACCCCGCTGTTCCATTTGTCGGTAACAGCCTTTCGAGGGGTCATGGTACGGACCAAACTGTCATTCATATTATACGTGTGCGGACTGGTAGCCTTGTTGTATGTATATAACCGATAATTCGCGCTGTGAGCGACATCAATAGCCTCTTTGATGGCGTCGGCCGCTATTTCCCACTTCTCTTTGCTGTAAACGTAGGGTATCAATTGTTTGCCTCTCGAATCAACCCAATCTTTATAGTCTTGATTTCCATTGAACAGTTTACTGGCTCCCCATATCAATGCTTTTGCCTTTATCGCCAAAGCGATGGGACGAGTAATTCTTCCGTCTTCATTAATCGGGTTTTCTACTGTCAAAGGCAAATATTCCGCTGCTTCGTCGATGAGTTGAACAATATAATTTACACATTCATCCACCGGTTCGCGAAATATCCTTACCTCTTCCGGCGAAGAAGACAAAGGCAGATTCTCCTTGATCAGCGGAATAGGTCCATACAGTTGCAGCAGGAAAAAATGGAAATAAGCCTTCAAAAACTTTGCTTCGGCAATCCATTTATTACGCTCGACTTCCGTAATGTCTTTGGGTGCTTTGGCGCCTTCTATGAATATATTGCAGATGTTGATTCCCTGAAATAAACTTGTGCCTCCACGTCCTCCCGACCAATAATCCATGTACGGTGCATTGGTGTTTTGTTCCCCTCTGCATATTGCTTGAGCGGGTGCATTTCGAAACCATGTAGAAGTTCCGAAATGAAATTCATCGTAATGAGTGAAATAGGCCGGATAATAATAAGGATCCGCAGGGTCAGGCAGATATGAATAGCACGAAAATAATGATTTTTCCATTGTTGCCCGGTTTGAGAACGCATCGTCAATAGTTGGCGTATCGTCCGGTACAACGTCCAGATATTCTGAACAACTCATAAGGTTGCCCGTGATTAACAAAAACGACATGATATGTTTTACTGATTCTTTCATTGCTTTAACATTTTAAAATTTAACATTTAATCCCAAATTGAACACTCTTTGTATCGGATACCCCAAGCCATTGCCCGCCATTTCAGGATCCCACATTTTAAACTTAGACCACAAATAGAGATTTGAACCGCTAATATAAATACGGGCTATACCTATACGCATTTTTTGAGATATTTTTTCGGGTATGGTATATCCGAATTCGGCAGTTTTCAGACGGACAAACGCTCCGTTACACAACCAGTGTGTACTGGTCTGGTTATTATTGTCAATGGCGTGATCGGAAAGTTTGGGCCAAAAAGCATATAAATTGCGATTGTTTTCCGACCAATGGTCGTTTGCAATATAACTTAAAAGAGCTCTTTGGCCGTTATTGACAAAAGGAGTAATTGCTCCCGGACTGATGAAAAAAGAAGATCGCGCCGAACCCTGGAAAAAACATGAAAGATCAAATCCATAAGCCCCTAATGTAAAACCTGCTCCGTAGATTACCTCGGGTGTAGTTGGATGACCGATAGGCACGATGTCATTCACATCAATTTGTCCGTCATCATTGATGTCCTTGTATTTTATGTCTCCTGCACCGTATGCTCCGAACATTTGCCTGGGCGAATTGCTTACTTCGCTTTCGTCAATAAAGAGCCTTTCGGCAATATATCCGTATGGCTGTGATAACTTTTGCCCTATATGGGTTTTCCATGGAACATCCGAATAATCAGGCTCTTCATATACTTCGTACTTACTGGATGCATAGGTAAAATTGCCGTTGACGACCAAAAATAAATTACTGTTAAAGTTTTTCTGGTATCTTACTTCGGACTCTACCCCGTATCCTTTCGCTACCCCCACATTTGCCTGCGGGATGGTTACCAAACCCATAGTAGCTGGAATATCTGTCCTTGTTTGTAGGATATTTTCCCGAATTTCGGTAAAGTAATCGGCTAACACTTCAAAATCATTCAACAACGTTAGTTCAATACCAAGATTTAATTTTTTTGCGATTTCCCATGTTATCTGCTCATTGGCATATCTGTCTATGGATATACCTGTTCGATTGTATTTTTTATCGGTACCGAACGTATAACTTCGATTTGTATTGTTCATGTTTACCTGCGATAAATAAAAAAAACGATCGCGCAAATATCCGATCTGGTCATTCCCCACCAAACCATAAGTAGCTTTCAGTTTTAATTTGGTCAGAATAGTTTTTATCCTTTCCATGAAAGCCTCGTTGGAGAGCATCCATCCCACCCCGATTGACGGGAAAAATCCCCATCGATTATTTTTGGAAAATCTTTCACTGCCGTTGTATCCAAAATTTCCTTCAATGAAATAGCGCGAATCGTACCCGTATGCCAACCTACCGGCGGTAGAAATATTTCTTTGCGGCAAAGATTCCTGTATAGTGATCACTTCTGTATTGGTTTCGTTTCTCAGCGAGGCAACCAGCAATAGATTCAGATCATGTTTTTCTGCAAAAACCTTGCTGTATCCTGCTCTTGCTTCTGCATATACATAAGAAGCAACTGTTTTTCCTCCGAAATTGTATGTCAAATATTCTGTCCCTGTATCGGGATTGAAACAAATTAAGGAGTACGAACCGTCGGTAGTAGTTGCAGGAGCATAATAAAAAGGAGTATAGGATCTTTGATAATCATAGTAAGAATTTCTCTTAATATTAAAAATTCCCTTGAGGAATAGTCCTTTTAATCCTTTATCAAAAGTATGTTCCAATTCCATCTGAGCAAGCATCATAGAGGATTTGGATTCCTTATAACCACTGACGAGTACAGCCAACGGATTGACATAAGCATTTTCATTTTCCGCCATACCGTAGAGAATGTGATCTGTATATTCATTGGACTGATCTTTTGGATAGTACGGCAAAAATTGTACGGGAGTGGCATTGCGTGTTATGTTGAATGCTTCCGCGCCCCCTTGTCTGGGACCGTGAGAGTCGTCAAACGTTCCGTAAAATCGTACCATTGCTTTTGTTTGCGGAGTTAGTTTAATAGTCACATTCGAACGCAACTGAAATCGCATAATATCAATATTATTGTTAAATTTATTATCTTCATTTTCTTTTAATATTCCCGTATCATGCTGTAGATTGGCAGCAATATAATATTGAACCGCTTTTCCGCCTCCTGTAATGTTGGTATTAATCCGTTGATTGAAGGTCTTCTCTTTTATTAAGTAATTATACCAGTTTACCGAAGGATACATAACAGGATCCGTTCCAAGCTGCGTATTCCTGATCTTGACTGAAGAATAAGGTAATTTTATCATAGGATCTCTCGTCCTCACAGCTTCGTTGTGTAGTTGCATGTAAGTAATGGGATCAGCCAATTCGACTAATTCCGAATTAGTCGAAGTTGATGCTTCTACCCTGATGTTAACGGATACTTGATCTGCAACTCCTTCTTTAGTAGTCACCAAAATAACGCCATTGGCACCGCGCGCCCCGTATAAAGCAGCTGAACTGGCATCTTTCATTACCGAAAAAGAAGCAATATCATCCGGATTAAGACGCGCCAAATCGTTGGAATTCATTTCTATTCCATCGATTAAAATCAACGGATCTTTCTTACCTCCTGCGCTGAATGTGGTGATGCCACGAATAAAAAATTCCGCATTGTCCAAGCCAGGCTCACCCGAACGCTGATAGGCAATAACTCCGGCCAACCGACCGGCAAAGGCTGTGGTCATATTGCTGGACGGAACTTTCAACTCTTTAGGATTTACCGTAGTAATGGAACTTACCACGCTTTCCTTTTTCTGCTTGCCAAAAGCCACCACCACTACTTCTTCCATTTCCGTAGTCTCTTCTTCCATAGTGATGGTCACCTTATTAACGTCGCCGGCTATCCGTTCCATAGTACGGTATCCGATAAAAGAAAATATTAACGTTCCGTCGGACGAACAGTCAATCGCATACTTACCGTTTGCGTCAGTTATTACGGCGATACGCAGTGTTTTGAAGTATGAAAAAAAAAACATATTTTTGTAGAATTAAATAATTTAAAAAAAGACGTATGAAAAGAGCGATTTTATTGGTA
>JAIRLY010000371.1 GCA_031259075.1 Dysgonamonadaceae bacterium
TATTTCTTTTGTGAAAAATCCGGAAACCGATCAATCGGAAACATTCTTAAATGGTGAAAATGTAGAGAAGAAAATCCGGAATATGGAAATTGCAAACAAAGTAAGTCCGGTAGCTGCCGTTGGATTTGTTCGGGAAGAAATGGTAAAACAGCAACAGGCTATGGGAGCAAAAAAAGAAATTGTAATGGATGGCAGGGACATCGGAACGATTGTTTTTCCGAACGCCGAATTGAAAATTTTCGTTACGGCTTCGCCTGAAATTCGTGCCCGGCGCCGTTTGGCAGAATTAATCGCTAAAGGAGAAAATACAACTTTCGAAAAAGTGCTCCATAATTTGACCGAGCGGGATTATATCGATTCTACTCGTAAAGATGGGCCTTTGAAACAGGCGGAAGATGCTGTTGTTCTGGATAATTCTAATTTGACAATCGCGGAACAAAACCAACTCCTGTTAGATTTATTTAAAGAAAAAATCTAAGGTGATGTCCGGATGCTTTATTTTATCATATTTACCTAAAATCCGCAAAGGTTTTTCCAACTCTATGCTTTCTCTGCGTAGTTTATAACACAAAGAGTTACACGGAAAAAACACAGAAACATGATTTTGCTTCGGATTTCAGGTATTTATTAAGAAAATTAAAAAAAATATTTTTTTTAATTTCTTATGCAACGTTTTTAATCTTATTTTCATCTATACTAAAATGGACAACAAAATGCTTGACCAGCAGCAATTGATCACAGGCTGTAAACAGAAAGAAACATGGGCAAGAAAACAATTGTACGAGCTATATGCTCCGACAATGCTGGGCATTTGTGTTCGCTATGTGAATGAAAGAGAAACCGCTTGGGATATATTACAGGAAGGATTTATTAAAGTTTATACTAAAATAGATAGCTATTCCGGAGCGGGTTCTTTCGAAGGTTGGATGAAAAAAATATTCATAACTTCAGCCCTCGAATATTTGAGAGTTGCAAAAACATTCAAATATAACTTAAATTTAGATGAATATGGCGATGCGATTGGGAATTTTGATGAAAGTATTGTAGAAACCATTTCGGCAGAAGAAATATTGCGGTGTATAAATGAACTTCCGGTCGGTTTTAAAACTGTGTTTAATCTTTATGCTATCGAAGGATATTCACATGCTGAAATAGCTAAAATGCTAAAAATAAAAGAAAGTTCTTCGCGATCGCAATTAGCTCGTGCAAGACAAATGTTACAAATCAAAATACAAAAACTGTATTGATAGAAAATGGTAATAAATGACGTAAATAGAAATAAGTTCGATGACGTAATTAAAAATAAGGTAGAGAATTATTCTCTTCTTGTTGATAGTAACTCGTGGAGTGAAATTGAAAAACGTTTAAACGCAAAGTCAAGAAAAAGAGTCATTTGGACTTCAATTTCAGGAATTGCAGTCGCTGCTGCTATTGCAGCAGTTTGGATAATAATTCCATTTAATAATAAACAAATAATATATTATGATACAACAGCAGAACAGCAAGTACCCTATCATGAAAAGGGAATTACAGAGAATGTATTTGAGGGAAAAGATGAATTTTTTTCTAAACCTCCAGTTAGCAAAATTAAATCATTTCTTAGCAGGAAAGAAAAAATCGATAAATCTACAACGATTTCCGATCTTTCCGATTATAATGTAACTGCCCAAACAAAAGAACCTTGTCCGGTTGATTCTCTTGAAAAAGAAGAAAAAAAAGAATGGATCTCCCTATTGGAAAAAAACGGGGAAACAACTGTAATTAAACATTATAGTCAAAAGAAGAAAAAATCGAACAGTCTAAGTCTTCTTGCAGGTTCCGGCAGCCTTTTAGCAATAAACAACAGCGTTCTGCCGCATACTTCAACGTTAAGAGCAGAAAACATTTCTAAAAATGCGCCGTCTTACATGAAAGGAGATCTGTTAACTCCGGATGATTTCGAGGAAATTACTCATTTTCTACCCCTTTCGTTCGGAATAAATTTTAGAAAACAAATCAACAATTATCTATTTATCGAAAGCGGACTCACTTATACTTATTTATATTCTAAATTTAAAAACAAATTCCCAAAGCATGACGCTAAACTGGAACTCCATTATTTAGGTATTCCCGTTAATTTGGTAGTTCCCATTTACCGAAGCAGATATTCCAAATGGAATATATATACTTCTGCCGGTGGAATGGTAGAAAAAGGATTGATCTCGCATTACAAGCAAAATGAATATGAGAGTGAGAATGATAAGGCTACCTGTACAATTTCAAATGAAAAAATAGACGGATTACAATGGTCCGTTCATGCGGTTTTGGGAATTGATTATAAGATAGTGAAAAATTACAGTATTTATTTTGAGCCGAAAATAAATTATTATTTACGTAATAATCAGCCTTTTAGCTTTAGAACAGAACATCCGCTGATTATTGGAATAAATGCAGGTATTAGATACACTTGGTGAAATTTAAAACGCGTTAATAATGAAAAAGATAGTTCTTTTATTTTTGCTCGCCGGTTTATTAATGGATTGTAACTTTGATTCATTGCAAACATTAAATTACTCTATTAATGAACCGGTATTTATCTCCGGTACCGAATTTCGTAATTCCGTGAAAGTAACTGATAACGTTCATGAATTGAGTAATTATGGAAAAATTTGTTTTTATAAAGGATATATATACATTTCCGATCCCGGAAAAGGAATTTATATCGTTAATAACAGGAATCCTTCCAAACCTCAAATGACCGGATATATCGAACTGACAGGTAATTATGATTTAACGATTCGCAACGATTTATTGTATGCAGACGCATGGATAGATTTGGTATGGTTTGATATTTCGAATCCATCCCTGCCGGTACCGGCAGGTCGGATAGAAAATATATTCCCAAATGCTTTTCCGGTCACTCAAAACGGATATGACTATGATTATGAATTATGCCGTGCCGGAATGGAAGAAGGAAAGATCGTAGTCGGATGGGAATTGAAAGAAAGAAAACAAAAAATTTCTTCCGATAAAAGAGAGAACGCTCTCTTTCAAATGCAATCAAGCTCAGTTAGTGATGCTGTCACCGGTTCGATGTCGCGTTTTAGTTTATACGACAAATATCTTTATGCAGTGATCAATAATCAGATGAATATTATTGATCTGTCCGATGAAAATTCTCCTAAACCGGCAGGCAATATATATATCGGATACAACGTAGAAACTATTTTTCCCTATCAAGATAAAATGTTTATGGGAACTCCTACCGGATTACTTATTTATTCGGTAGAAAATCCTCTTCAACCGACTATGCGTTCACAAATAAGCCATGTATATGGTTGCGACCCTGTAGTGGTAGAAAACGATTTAGCTTACGTAACTATTCATTCCGGCAATCTGTGCGGACAAACGTCCAACGAACTGATGATTATTGATGTAAGCAACATAGATGAACCGGTTCGGATTGCTTCTTATAATATGCACAATCCGAAAGGATTAGGAATTGATAATAAAACTTTGTTTTTATGCGATGCCGGACTGAAAATATTCAAAGTAACCGATCCGCAAACTTTAATATCCAATTTATTAAAACATTATACGGGAATGGACGGATACGACGTAATTCCTTACGATAATACTTTAATAATGATTTCTGATAACGGGTTATATCAATACGATTATTCCGATCTGAATAATATCAGAGAATTAAGTTTTATTCCGGTGAAAAAATAACAACTCTGTAAAAAAACACAGTCTTTTTGCTTAAAGACCACACAAAATCCTCTGCGCACTTCGCAGGCAAACATTTCTATACATATACTTTTTTTCGTCCGAACTCACGTCAATTTATCGACTATATCGCATTATCCGAAATTTTTTAACTCTTTATTTACAAATGATACATTTATCTCCCTATTTTGGGAAATATAAATGTTCATATTATTTCCTTTTTTATGACATTTGTACAATATATTATAACGCTTAAATTTTTTTTTATGAAAAACATTTATTTGAGAATTTTTCTTATTGTATTTTGTTTAATTTGTTGGCAGATCAATTCTGCAAGAGAGTATTATGTTTCCACTACAGGAAA
>JAIRLY010000378.1 GCA_031259075.1 Dysgonamonadaceae bacterium
TAGTTATATTTTGCGCTGTAGCACTGTTATGTTGCGCCTGCGGAACAACTAAATATGTGCCAATCGAAAGTACAAAAATTGAATACCGCGATAATTTCATTCGCGATTCAATCTTTCGCTACGATTCTGTTTTTGTTAAACAGACTGCCGACACAGTGTTTTTTGAGCGATATAAATACTTGTATCGTGATAAAATAGTAAAAGATTCCGTTTTTATCAACGACACAATCCGCGTTCCGTATCCGGTAGAAGTAGTCAAACAGGTAAAAGCTCCATTAACAAGTTGGCAAAACTTTCAAATATGGTGCGGGCGAATTGCTATTGCGTTTTTGCTACTTGTGGGCATTTATTTCGTGTCGAAATTTATCACGTAAACATTGGAACTTTAGCGTAACCCTCACGATTGTACACAATGATTGAAAGATTAAAAAATTTGAGGTAATAAACATAAGTACTAAAGCCTTTTTCAATTTGTTGTTTTATGAATTTTGGTTTATCACGGCGAACAGAATACTTAGTGTACGCATAAAGTCCATGACTTTTTTCAAGCCTTTTTAATCATCTTTTCTCCTCATAATAAATTTATTACAACCTATTTCGACAATGGATTAAATGTGCAAAAACAGGAAAACCACCATGTTCCGAAGCTATGTTTTCGGGGCGTGGCAACTTGTGGCGTCAATATGGGGCTTGTGGCGTAACTTGTTAATAAGTGGCAGGTCAAAATACCAGCTCTGTCATTTTAAAAACCTATCTTTGTAAACAAAAAATGAAAAGTTTATGATACAAGAAGCGATAAGGCAAGAATTGATTAAGTTGAAAAACTTAACCAACACGGAGAAGTTAAAATCATTCGTATTCTTCAATGTTTCGGACGAAAACGAAGTGAAAATCCGTGAGATTGTTTCAGAGGAATTTAAGGAGATAGAGGATGTCCTTAAAAATCAAAGGAAAGAAGAAATAGAGCACTTATTAAAACAAATGGATTGGGTAGGTGATAACTATCGTAATCTGTTAGAGAGGTATGGTGATATAAATCTGTCACATGATATTTACGGATGGGCTAACGATGCTTATTCAGGAGAATATAATCGCCTTACCTCCATGCCTACTTCTCTTAAAGCATTGACGGATGTATTAGACTTGCGGATATTCAATCTGAACAAATTCTTTGAAGACAAAAAGCAGTTTGATATGATGAATGACACAATGAATTTTGCTAATTTGTGGCGTTATCATCATGACGAAAATTTCAAGAAATATTATAAACGTACAGAAGAAGAAATACTATATGACAATTTAAGAGATAGTGTCTATGGTATCTATTCTGTAAAATATCTGTATTGCCACGGAATAGATCTGAAACACGGACTATACGATTTTGAAGATTTGTTTCGTAATATTTTCAAATGGGATCATCTACGTTGGTCGGTATTTTGTCTGGATATGAGCAAATCAGATTTTGAAAATCAGACTGGTGAGTTTTTACAGACAGAATTATATCATAATCGGTTATTAATAGATGTGTCAGGAATTAAATTATAAATGTAAGTAAACACATTATGGAAAAGTGGGAGAGAATCAAAGTGGATAAAACGGTTAAGCCAATTCATTATTCTAAAAGAAAATCTGTTGAGTTGGTTTTGTCAGTTTTGGACGAAACAATGCTCTTAGGTGCAAATTAATTGAGTTCTATATGGAGGGAAGTTATTGAGATTCTAACCAAACCGATGTCGAAAAATGGTTTTATTGACTGCAACGACAATATTTCCTATCATTAAGCTTCGACGCATAACCTTTTGCCGACGAAATAGGATTGATGCCGGAAGAAGCAGTTATTAATAAAGTTACAAAGTAACATATTTCAGAAAGCTATGGCAGCACCGATCTCGACACATTAAATAAATTTATAAAAGAGGCATGTTCTCAATCAATACGATGATATAACAGACAATCAAAACACATAAAACAATCTGATATTCAATAATATATAGTTGATCATATGAAAAAGAAACAAAAACAGTTAGGGCAATATATATTTACTAATCATGATTTTGAAGGTTCAACAGATGAGTTTCTCAAGAAAACAGCCCCACTTATCGGATACCTTGTGCATAGTTTCAACGCGCTGGATGCAGCATTGAACTCGACTGTTTGTATGTTGATTAATGACAGGGCAGATAAGAAAGGTGCTATTATTATCCATAAAATGAGTTTTTTAGCGAAAGTAGATTTATTTTATAAGCTCGTAAAGTCGATGAAATTTGTCGTAGAAAAAGACCTGCCTTCATTTCCCTGCTTCATTGAAAATCTGAAAAAATGCGCTATATATAGAAATGCCGTAATCCATGCAGAATGGAATAGTATGAAAGAAGACGGATATACTTATGTGAAGATGAGTTTTGAAAAGAATGGCTTACAGCAACAATACTGGCAGTTTACCCCGGAATCATTAATAAAAATCAACAATTTTATAGACCAAGTTGGGGTTGAATTTGACACTTTTGATAATGAACTACAAGAACTATTATAGTTGCCTTCCTTACCGCCGTTTTTTCTTTTTCCTAACTTTGGCACTGGAATACTCGGATTAAAAGTCGAAAAAATCAGTACCTTTGTCTTCTGATTTATTTGATACTCAATTTTTATTTATTTTTGATGCTACATTTAATGTACCGCATTTGTACCACTAAACACATAAATAATTTATATAAAGTAAATTATATTTTTTTATTTTGAATTTTATACAGAAAAAATGCACCAACAATCAACCCTACGGTACATGAAATGTACAATTTTATTCTGCGCTAAGCAAAGAAAGAGTAAATGCGCCTTAGCAGCGACGGCCTGCTCTGTGGCAACTCCTGCGCCGGCTCCTGCACGTAATCCGGTTTGATATACTTAATTATTGAGTAAGCCACATCAAATCCGGCATTCACCACCCGAGCGTCCGGCACGCCCTCGTAGTAGCCGGCTATATGTAGAGTGGCATAAGCGCTGTTTAGGTACTTGAGCATTTTTTTGTCTATCGCGCTAACATGCATCGTATAGTACTGTATAGACTTACGCCCTTTTTTTTGCTCTACGCCCTTGAGCAGGAGGTATGCGTCCAAGGCAATGAGCACGCCGTTGTAGGCGGTACCGCAGGCGGT
>JAIRLY010000419.1 GCA_031259075.1 Dysgonamonadaceae bacterium
ATTTGATGGTTGAATTTCCAAATATGAAAGGATTTTCCATTGCAAACTTAAGATTTACTAAACGATTTTATCTGTTTTATACACAAGACATTTCAATTCGCTACCAACTTGGTAGCAAATTAGGAGATTCAATTCTTCACCAAGTTGGTGAAGAATTACAACAGCCTGATAACAAACAAAATATAATTCGTTCACAACTTGTGGACGAATTAGAAAATCATCCTATTTTTCAAATTCCTTGGGGACATCATGTGCAGATTATTACCAAATGCAAATCCGTCAAGGAAGCGCTTTTTTATGTTCAAAAAACTATTCAAAACGGTTGGAGTAGAGCGGTATTCCGAATACCAACTCTCGAAGGTCTTACCCGATAACTACAAATCGGCATTGCCAAGCATTGAAGAGATTGAAGCAGGATTAAGAAACAGGAATTAAAAAAGACGACGATGGCAGAAACATTAAATATTGAATATAAGAGCATTCAAAAAATCCGGACGGGCGATAAGGGGTTCAAAGACCTTGCCGTAACTTGTGTAAGTTTGGCAAATGCACAGGGTGGAAAAATTTTTGTCGGTTTTGAGGATAAAACAAAACAACCGCCTATTCATCAGATAATTCGACAGAATGAAATTAATGATGCTGTTACCCGTCTGCGTTCACTTTGTTTCAATGTCGCGTTGGCTGGTTCGGAAATGATGATTTATGACAATGGCAGCCATTATTTCACCATTGACGTATCGCCCTCTCTTAAATCTATAGCAACCACTTCCGACGGTAAGATTTATTTGAGGATTGCCGATAAATGCGAACCGGTCAGAAATGAAGATATTCATCGCTTAGCGTATGAAAAACAAGCCTATCAATGGGAATTGGTTTGTCCCCAAACAGTAAAAATCAGCGATGTTAGTGTTGATGCTATTCGTAAATTTGCCGATGCAATTCGCCAGTCGGACAGGGTTAGTGGGCATATCAAGCAAATGACTGATGAAGAAATAATTGAGAACTACAATTTCGCTTCGGAAAATTTCCTGACTTACCTTGGAATTTTGTGGCTTGGGAATGCTCGGCAACGGAGTAGAATTGCGTATCCTATTACGGTGCAATATATTGTGTATGACCAGTTAGAAAGGAAAATTCGTAAAGAAGACTGGCATGACAATTCACTCAATCCCGCGGAATTGCTTTTGGATATTGAACGAAAAGCAATAGAACTTACTTATTTTCACGAATTTCCTGACGGCTTGTTTCGCAAGCAAATCAGGCATTATCACCCAAAAGTTCTAAGGGAATTACTTTTGAACGCAGTGGTTCACAAAAGTCTTACCATTTCGGGCGACATTATGATTGAAATTTATCCCGATAGGCTTGAGATTTCCAATCCGGGCGGACTGCCGCTTGGAGTTACTAAAGACAACATTTTACATGCCCGCCAACGCCGAAATCCTTATTTTATTCGTGTTATGCACGACCTTAAACTGATGGAAGGCGAAGGATCGGGCTATGACTTGATTTACGAACTGAATGCATTGGATTCTAAAGAATTGCCTCAAGTCAATTCCGATTTCAATTCTACAACGGTCATACAAACTTCAAAAATCGTAAATGAAGAAATACTGCCTGTTTTGGATTATGTTACCCGAAACTATGACATCTCACAAAAAAATCTCATTGCTTTAGGGCTTATTGCACGACATAAAAAACTGTTATCTACCGAATTGGACAATCTGTTGCAACTTGATGACAACAAAAAATTGCGGAGTTATACTGATAATCTGGTAAATTTGGGCATCTTGATTACGCAAGGTATTAAAAAAGGGCGCACCTTTTTAGTAAATCCCAAAGTGATAGCCAATTCAAAGGCAAATATGAAAACTTCTCTCAAAACGATTGAGCCTTATCGGTTAAAAGCGTTGATTGAAGAAGATTTACGATTACACCCCTTGAGTTATCGCAGAGAAATACAACAAAGATTACCTGATGTTACGGAGAAAGATCTGAAAAAGTATTTATATGAAATGGTAAAATCCGGTCGCCTTACAAGCGAAGGAGGAAAAACATTCCGTCAGTATAAACTGTCAGAAAATTCAACTGTCTAAAAAAAAAAGAAATGAAAAAGAAACTCAAAAAAGAAACCGGTTATATGATTGATTATAAGCTGCATATTCCTTTTTTCGTTAATTTGATGGCGAAAAAGAACGTCGGCAGGTTTTATGCTTTATATAGTTATAATTCAAATATTTCTCACTATCAATAAAAAATAAGGATATAAGATGGCAGTAAACAAAGGATATAAACAAACAGAAATCGGCATTATTCCTGAAGATTGGGAGGTGAAAAAGGTTGGGGGAAACTGGAACTTTTTCAAAGGGAAATGGTATATCCAAATCGGAAGCAAATAGTGGAAATATTCCAGCAATTAGATACGTACTTTCAGTTTTTAATTTTTTTCCATTTTCCGAATCGCAGATACAGCAACGAGAGAATGAGCAATCCCACCCAGTAAACAAATTCTGAGCACCATGCAAACGCCACATTATCGGGAAAATAATAGACGAGCAGATACAGCGCTACCATGTAGAACGTCAACGAAATTATTTCGATAAACATTGCGATT
>JAIRLY010000077.1 GCA_031259075.1 Dysgonamonadaceae bacterium
GTTTGAGGCAAAGATGCAGGGATACAAAGAAAATCTTAAAAATCTCTTTGTCGAAAGCGCCGCGTTGGAAAAAGAAATAATGAAACAGTTGGATGGCTTGCGATATGAATGAGCGAAAACTGATTGAACGAAGGCAGTATATGCAAATCCTGCGCAACCTGAAAGACCAGAATATCATCAAGGTTATTACCGGTGTGCGCCGGTGTGGTAAATCCACGCTCTTGCAGATGTATGCCGACGAACTGTTGCAAAAAGGCGTTACCCACGACCAGATACAGTTCTACAACTTTGAGGATTTGGATACACTTGTGCTCGGCGATATATTTCAGGTGCATACGCATATCAAAAACAGACTTATAGCCGACAAGATGAACTATATTTTTCTCGATGAAGTTCAAAACCTTACCGATTTTCAGCGGCTTGTGGACAGCCTCTATATCAAACCAAACTGCGATATATATATCACTGGTTCAAATGCTTATCTGCTGTCCGGCGAATTGGCAACACTGTTGACCGGAAGATATATCGAAACTGAAGTTTTGCCATTTTCTTACAGGGAATATCTTGACTATCTATCTGCAAATACACAAAAGAAGACAGAAAATGGAAGTTCTGCCGATTTCATAGAAGATGATAATCGCTCTAAATTCCTGAAACTTTCGAAAAAAGAAAGTTTTAGGAATTTACAACAGCTTCCCGGATCTTTATCAGTGGATATGGTAAGAAATGAAACGCTACTTGATTATATTTTTCACGGCGGATTGCCGTTTGCAGTGCATCAGGACGAGAAGCAGAACAATCAGAGCAAGGTCTTTCTGCAATCGGTTTTGAGCACAATTATTGAAAAAGACATTTTTGTCCGTCACGAGGTTTATGCAAAGCAATCATTCAAGAAACTGATTGATTTCCTTATGGATGCTATCGGCTCGTTAGTTTCGCCAAATTCGATAGCCGGAGTTTTTAGGTCGGAAAATGTAGTTATTGATAACAAAACTGTGAGCCAATACCTTGAATACATCGCCACTTCATACCTATTCTACAAAGTGCCACGATACGATGTGAAGGGCAAAAATTTGTTGAGAACGTTCGATAAGTATTATTTGTCCGACACAGGATTTCGCAAAGTGTGTCTTGCCAAAGGCAAGAAGGCTGACATGGGACATCTGCTCGAAAACGCTGTGTATCTTGAGCTTCGCCGCAGATATAATCAAGTCTTTGTGGGCAAATGGAACGACCGCGAAGTCGATTTCGTCGTAACCGACCACGACGGCTACACCTTTTATTATCAAGTGGCTTGGACTACGCAACAACCTGAAACGCTCGAACGCGAACTCGCTTCGCTTAATGCCATTAAGGATTCTAATCCTAAATACCTGCTAACCACAGATGTAGATTTCAATCCGGTGTATAATGGCATCCAAAAACTGAATGTTGTGGACTGGATGCTGAATGTGAATGACAGAGTAAATCAAGAGAAAAGAACTAAGACTGTGGAAATAACTGTGGAAAAGACTGTGGAAAAGACTGTGGAAAAAGTTCTAAAAGTAATACATAATAATCCAGCTGTTACCCAAAAAGAATTGTCTGATTTGACAGGTCTTTCCCGAAGAGGGGTGGAGTGGAATATTGCACAACTCAAACAAAAGGGCATCATTGAACGCATTGGTTCAAGGAAACACGGCTATTGGAAAATAAAAAAAAATGACAATGAATTATAACTCCGAAATTCATCATCGCTGTTCCATTCGGTTAAAAGGATACGATTATTCGCGAGAAGGATTGTATTTTATAACGGTTTGCACACAAAATAGCGAATGTTTGTTTGGCGAAATCATTGACGGTGAAATGATTTTAAATGATTATGGAAAAATTGTGGAATTGGTTTGGAACGAATTGCCGCAACATTATTCAAATGTGCAATTGGATGTTTTTGTTGTTATGCCCAATCACATTCACGGCATCATTGCGATTGTTGATGCGGACGTTGCCCGTGCGGATATTGGGGTGGGTTTGAAACCCGCCCCCACAATGGCGACAACAAATCACGCATTACCGGAAATTGTTCGTGCGTTAAAAACATTTTCGTCGCGAAAAATCTGAATTTTAACACCCTGTCTGTGCGCAACGCACAGGCAGATCAAGAATAACAACAATGAAAAATAAATATCTCATAGACGCAGTAAATTATTTTATTTCAGGCGATTGGGGACAAGAGAAACCTTGCGAACAAACGCCAAATAAAGTTGCCTGCATTAGGGGTGCAGACATTGAAAATGTTAATGCTCAAAAAACGGACACTATTCCCGAAAGATACGTCAAGAACGCTTCGTTGGAAAATAAAACTTTGAATGTAGGGGATATTGTAATCGAAAAATCGGGCGGAAGTCCCACTCAATCAACAGGCAGAGTGGCATACATTTCACAAAAAGTCAAGGACGATTTGAAAAATGTTGTCTGCTCAAATTTTTGTACAGCCTTCAAGCCCAAATCAGATTACTATTCAAAATTCATATTCTACTATTTTCAAAACGTTTACAATTCAAATGTGTTTTTTCAATTTGAAAGTCAGACAACAGGTATAAAGAATTTACTATTGGACTCTGCTTTGAAAAATATTCCATTGACTGACTTTGATTTAACAACCCAGTACCGCATTGCAGCCGTTCTTTCCTGCCTCGACGAAAAAATCGCTCTCAACAATCGGATAAATGATAATTTAGAAGCGATGGCGAAAACGATTTATGAGTATTGGTTTGTGCAAAATGCAGATGAGAAGTGGGAAAAGAAAACGTTTGGGGACTATATTCAATCTACTGGTGGCTATGCTTTTAAATCTTCCGAATGGACAGATAATGGTATTCCTGTAATAAAAATAAAAGACATACAGGAGGATAACACATTGTCATTTGATGAGATAAGTTCGGTTCTATATGATACCATTATAGATAATAAATTTATTGCTAATGCCGGTGAAGTAGTAATTGCCATGACAGGTGCAACAATTGGTAAATGTGCCATTGTGCCTTATTATGATAATACTATTTTTGTAAATCAACGAGTTGGGATTTTTAAATCCGAGAATCCAATACAAAAGTTGCCATTCTTGATTAATTCATTAAATCAAAGTTATGTTAGAGAAACGATTATTAAAATATCCAATGGAGCAGCACAACCCAATATTAGTAATGAACAAATAAATTCTATTGAATTATTGATACCTCAAAGCAATATTATCGAAAAATATAACAACATTTTTGAACCTATATACAAGAGGATTTTGAAAAATCTTTCAGAAAATCTTCATCTTACAACCCTTCGCGACTACCTTTTGCCGCTCTTGATGAATGGTCAGGTGTCGGTAAATTATCATTTATGCATGTCAGTACACACGTCAGCAGAACTCGATAGTCTTGATTTTATTTTATGCATTTGGAAATTCTAAATTTTCATGTAATTTTGCACGTCCGTAGTAGAGTTTGTTTTTCGTAGTTAAATAAGTTTAACTGTAAAAGATAGAAATATGAAAAATAAATTGATTCAAGAGATTAAGAATGCTATGGGCGGAGTTATAAGCGAAATACAGATGGATATTTTGGATAAAACGCTTTTGAAATGTCTTAACGGTATAGAGATTTCCGAAACGAAATCGGAAAAGGTTCATCGCGACAGCGACAATGCACGGTTTCTGACGCTGTTTATTTCATCGAAACGTGTAGAAGGCTGTTCCGAAAAGACGCTTAAATACTACTCGGCGACAATAGATTGTATGCTCCACACCGTCGGCAAAGGGATTGCAGAGATTGCAACAAATGACTTGCGGTTTTATCTTGCTGAGTATCAAAATAAAAACAACTCAAGCAAGGTTACGATTGACAATGTCCGCCGCATCTTTTCAAGTTTCTTTTCGTGGCTCGAAGATGAGGATTACATTATGAAAAGTCCTGTGAGGCGGATTCACAAGGTAAAAACCGGGAAAATAGTGAAGGAAACGCTGACAGACGAGAACCTGGAAGCGTTGCGCGACAAATGTCCCGACATTCGCGACTTGGCAATGGTCGATTTGCTCGCTTCTACGGGTATGCGCGTGGGCGAACTTGTAAAAATAGACCGCGCAGATATTGATTTTCACGAGCGCGAATGTGTGGTGTTCGGCAAAGGGAACAGCGAACGAGAGGTATATTTCGATGCGCGGACAAAAATCCACTTGCGCCGTTACCTCGACAGTCGCAAGGATGACAACCCCGCCCTGTTTGTGTCGCTCTCGCAGCCATACAACAGACTGACGATAGGCGGTGTGGAAGCGAGGATGCGAACACTTGGGCAGCTTGCCAATATTGCTAAAGTGCATCCGCACAAGTTCCGGCGTACGCTGGCGACGATGGCGATAGATAAGGGAATGCCTATTGAGCAGGTGCAAAAATTGCTCGGACACGTCAAAATTGATACCACCCTGCACTACGCAATGGTTAATCAAAACAACGTGAAGATTGCACACAGGAAATTTATCGGATGATATTATGATACAGAAAATCACAAATAATTACGCCGATGCCGTCAAGGTCATAAAGCAGGCGATATTAAGAAGTCAGTATCGTGCAGTATCTGCTGCCAACAGAGAGCAACTGTCGCTCTATTATGGCATCGGACGTTATGTGTCCGACAACTCGCGGGTTGGATTTTGGGGAACAGGCGCTATTGAGAAAATAGCACAGCAGTTGCAAAAAGAGTTGCCGGGATTACGGGGCTTTTCGGCTCGTAATATGCGTAATATGCGCATTTTTTACGACGAATGGACGCTAATTTGGCAGCCAACGGCTGCCAAATTACAAGATGCTGATGTTTTGCCCAGTACTAATTGGCAGCCAATGGCTGCCGAAATTGAAGCAAATCGCCAGCCGTCGGCTGACGATTTACGACTCGTTGAAAACAAGCATAATATAAACCACCCGCCAATGGCGGCTGATTTAACAGTCAATGAGAATTTACTGCTTTCAGTAATATGGCCGCCAACGGCAGCCGATTTTAATCAGGCTGAATTTCTACAAATAGGTTTTTCGCATCATATTGAAATATTATCGAAAACAAAGTCGCTTGATGCCCGCCTGTTCTACATTCACGAGTGTGCTACCCGATTTTGGAGCAAATATACCCTGCGCGACTATCTCAAAACCGACCTTTATGGCAAGAGAGGCTCTATGCCAAACAATTTTGAACAAACAATGCCCGATGTAAAGAATGCTCTGAAAGCCATTGGCGTTTTCAAGGACGAATACTTGCTTGACTATTTCAATGTGGAGCAATATGGAGAGCGCGACGATGACATCGACGAGCGAGTTCTTGAACAAGGGATTATAGCCAATATACGGCGGTTTATTATGACTTTCGGACAGGATTTCAGTTTTAT
>JAIRLY010000214.1 GCA_031259075.1 Dysgonamonadaceae bacterium
ATCGAGTATTTTTCCCGGTGTTCGTAATCCTTATTTTCTTCGATTAAATATGCCGTTCCCTCAAAATTGGAAGCGTGTTTTCGCATCTCTGAAAAAAGGTCTTTCGTGTGATTGGAAAAGCCAAGAATAAGCGTTCTTTGAGTGCTGTACCCGTAATAATCCGTCATCGAATCGCTTTCATTTTCGTGCAGTTCGGCAATAATCACCGCCTTTGCATCTGCGGGGATTAGCGTTTGCAGGCGTTCTTTGCCAATGGCTTGTAACTGCCCGTTGCGTTCCTGCTGCCTTCGCCCGGCTTCCTGTTCCCGTTTTTCTGCTTCTTCGGCTTCACCTCGAAGTATAGCCACCTCGAAAGCATCCATAAATTGGGGGTTTGCATCGTCAAAATAATAGCCGATACCGAATTTTTCAGACAGTGGACGGATTAAATCACACTGTTCAAATTCGTGTGTACGCAAGTTGATTAGTTTGTAAATCAATCCGCTGTGCCCTTCCGTAATGTCATACACTACATACCGGTCTTCTTCATATCCATTCATTTGGATAATTTGATTTTTCGCTACTGCCTGTTTTGCAGTATCATACGTCCTGTTTGCAAATAATAAATTTACCTGTGTCATAACTGTAAGAATTAAAATATTAATAATGAAATAATTGCTATCAATATCACGGCGAAAACTACGGAAAGGATAAGGGAAACAATCAACCCGAAAATCCGCAATATCAGCCTCAAAAGTTTGTAACTGAGATACACCCCCACCACTGCCGAAAAAGTCGCCCCACAAGCCCAAATAAGCCCTGCAACCCCTGCCAAACCCGCCAACCTCAACCAAAATCTTATGTTGATTCCAGAGCGGAGGGAGTTTTTTTGTTTCAATATTTTTTCGTTGTTTACCATAATCATTGACATTTTTTTTATCTTCTGCGTCATCCGTCGCATCGGTCGTTTTTTTGTTTCGAGGGCTATATGGTGTAGGTTTTAGAAGTGTCAAGATTTTTGCAAAAAATACGCTCGCCCGAAGGGAAAGAGGAAGATTTTTTGCAAAACCGCTTGCGGCTCGACCTTTACACTTCGTGAAGAAACCGTAAGCACCTTTGCCCTCCAAACATAAAATGACCACACACAGCGGCGGCATTGCAGATAAAATTATTGTGGAAATGATTATCGGAAGGGAAGCAACGAAAAAATGAAAACAATGGAATGTTAAAATACCGGTGTATAGCCGGTTTGTAGTTGTTATATATGGAATTTATCTGTTGTCGCTACTGCGATAACCGGTTTTGCAAGTGTGCGATAAACAGAGGGTAACGGCGTGTTCGCTCTCTTGCGTTCAATGCTGCCGAAACTCTCTTTGCAGTTGATGGAACGGAAACGCGAAGTGTGTTGCAGGCAGGATATGAAAAAAGCCCGGTTTGAGGTCGGGCTAATTCTATTTTTATCAATTATAACAAGAAAAAATTAGAATGTTTGTATAAAACCGAACTTAAACATTAATTATTATCTTAGTCCTTGTGCTTTTCTTTTCTCCAACAGGAAATAGAAGGGTAAAACCATTATAAGAGTTATCGAAAAAATGATAGGTAAAATCAACCAAACCGTTTTTGGTGGGCAAAGACATTAAACCATCTTTTTTATGTTTGCGCTTACAACAATAATCATTTACGAAAGGATACACTCTCTCAATATTTTCAGGAATAGACAACTCCCCGAATGTTTTTGTAAAACTTGCCGATTGAAATTTATCCCTTAACTTTGCGCCGCAACTTGTACATTCTTTTAGTACAATTAAAGCACAGCGTTTCTTTGAACATTCAACATATCTTCTTAATGTTGCGTGAGTTGAAGCACCAAAATACTTTGATAAGTGTAATACTTCATCTATTCCTAATCCAAATTTATCCATTTCGGACAAAAATCTGTCTTGTTGAAAAAGTGTTGCAGACGCAAAAAAGTTGGCTTCTGCCTCAAATTCTTCACGAGTATTTGCATCTATATTGTCTTCATCATCTTCAAAAGCTTCATAAATTTTTTGTTGCCAAATTAATACTTTATGCCCTACTTCATGCAATTTAACGAATTTCTGTTTTGACTTATGTGCAGACAAATCTAAATAGATTATTTTTTCTCTTATGTCGAGAATTCCTTGAACTTTACCTAGTGCTCTTTTTAACACATCTATTTTTTTTGAAAAATAATTTTCTTGAATTTTAGACAAATCAATCCCACTATTGACTACGAGTTCGGCATACGAAACTATTTTATCAATAGGAGTAGGAAAAACATCTAAACTTTTACTTCCCTTTAAAATCTCATACGATATTTTCTCAATATCTTTTTTGGATTGTAATTCAATCATTTATTTTTATTTTGTCTGATAAATTGAAGGTATCTTATTAATTCTTCTTCTTCTTCTGGAGTTAATGTTGATTTGGTAGAAAAGGCGACAGGTTCTAACAATTTCCGGGAAGGAGCTGATTGTTGTTCTATAATACCCGCTGCGGCAAGCAACAATTTTATATCTTCGCGATATATAGTTGATAATTTGTACAATACATTAGCCGAAGGTTTTGCTATTTTGTCATTTTCAAGCTGACTTAAATAAGCATTGGAAATTCCTGTTGCATCTTCAACTTGCCGCAATGTAAGTTTTTGTATATCACGCAATTCCTTTAATGTACTTCCTAATGATTTCATATCTGCGATATTATTTTTTTAGACGCTACAAAGGTAAGAAAAATATTTAAAATAACAAGCGTTGCTAAATTGTTGATAATTATTTTTAGTTTCGCTTGATACATTTAGATTTTTATTATATCTTTGTGGCGTGAAAGTTTCAGATAGTATCCATTGAGGTTTCATACTATTTGAAAGACTAAAACAGAAACCTCGTAATTTTAAAATTTTTCGAATATGGAAAATAAAAATTCGGAGGCGTCCTTAAACGCACAGTATCAAAAAGTTCCCTTGAAATTCATTATCGAGGGGAAAGAGTACGAAACCCGCGAGCAATATATGACGGGTGCGGAGTTGAAACAGTTGGCAGGTATTCCATTGGATACCGAATTGTTTCTGTCTATCAGCAAGCCATACAATGATGAACTGATAGAAAACGACACAAGAGTAAATCTTGCTCGACCTGAAACGGAGTATTTCTTCGTGAAACGAAAATTGCAATTTACCATTAACGGTGTGCAATTTACTTGGTACAAGCAATTTATTTGCGGCATTCAGATTCGGGAATTAGGCAAAATTCCTCGTGAAGATGAACTTTATCTTGACTTGCCCGATGGTTGGAAAGACGATTTTATTGAAGATGATGAAATTGTTGATTTGGCTCGTTCGGGAGTAGAACATTTTGTTTCAAGACCAAAGCCGGCAGAGTTCGTGATTATTGTAAATGGAAGAGAGAAAGTG
>JAIRLY010000258.1 GCA_031259075.1 Dysgonamonadaceae bacterium
CAACTCCTCATCGGTCATGGAAAAATCTCTGGAAAATTTAACGGTAACCGTTCCTTCCAGTGTGCCAAGTTGCCTCTTTTTGGACTTTTTCCAAGTTTCATATGGAATTATTACCGCAACTGTTTCTTTTTTCTTACCGTAAGATATAGCGACTTCATTTCCCAATCCTACATCCTTTAAAATTGCGGAAAAATGAGTTTTTGCTTCTACTAAAGATAATGTTTTCATGTTTATATAATAATCTATTTGTCCATATTAGTCAAGTTGGTTTGTGAATTTTTTATCAAAAAATCTTGATTTTATACCGATTAGCCCAATTGCGCATAACGTTCCGGCTGTTTGCGACGGTTTTGCAGGGCGAATAAGCAAACCGTAGGTTTGCAGCCCTGCAAAACTGTGGGTGGAGTGTGGCGTGGGAATGGAGTGTAGCGACTGACCTAGCCGAACGGAGGCCGAGCCGCTACTGCGGCGAAGCGTAAACAGTCCTGTTATGCGCCGTTTTTTTGCTTTACTATTAATTTACGCAATATTTTCATCAGATATTTCCTCCAACACTTCTCTTAATCCATTGATCATTTCTAAATCTGAAGGTAATTTTATATACTGACGTTTAGAAACTTCATTTTCTACACTACCAACAAGTAAATTATGAGCGAATTTTTTACGATTTTTACTTTCAAACATATCTTTTAGTGTCTTTCCGGTTAATTTCTCCTTTAATTTATCAACAATATGCTCGGCCTCTGACTGATTTAACAAAAAATCTTCTGCAGTTTGCTGAAATTCCCTCTCAATAATTTTTACCATTTCATCGGCATCATCTTCAATAAATGCCCCTAACACGGCACTTGAAACTTTGCTTGATACAGTACCTGCGCCAATTGAACCAAGAATTCCTCCAATTGCAGTCCCTATGATCGGAACGGCACTGCCTATTGCGGCACCAGCCGCCGCACCACCAACCCAACCAGCCGTCCCTCCTACAACTGTCGCGCCAGTTGTCGCTATGTTTTTGAAAAGTTGTTTGCCAGAAATACGTCCGCGAAATATATTTACAACGTCAAACGTTGATAATACCGCAACCGTTGCAATTCCTGTAATAGCATTTCCACGCAATAATTTTGCGGCACTTTTCATTGCGGCGGCCCCATAAATATTTGCGCCGTTTCTAAAAGCGTTGACAAGTAAAGCTGAAGCTTTTGGTCCCATAATAGAAACGATTGCTTCTGAACTACTGACGAGAGCGCTATTCAAACCAACTTTCATCATTTGTCCGGCCAAAACAGCGGAAATAAATGTAACACCACCAACTTTCAACCCGGCAGAGGCCGCTGATTTAAGAGACGTTTCAAAATCTTTACCATTCCAAAGAGATACCGCAAATGATAAGGCACTGCTTATACCAAATGCGTAAGTTGCAACAATAGCTCCATTAACCGCATCAAAGGTAATAGATTCTACAGTTCCAGCTCGTGCTATATTCTTAACTTGGTCATAGGTAAAATGGCCTTTACGAATAATATTCTTCGCTTCGGACGGATCTGTTACACCTTTAATTTGTCCACGACGTATCTTTTCCTCCATTGCCTGCACTGCCGCATCGTATTTATCGGAAGGGACTTCAATTTGCATTGGGTTTCCTTTTGAATCCCAATAACGAAAATCGCCTTCATCCGTAAAACATTCATTAACACAGGCGGAACCCGTTTTGCAGTATTTTGATTGAATTTCAACCCCATCAACAATTCTATCTGCACCGTCCTTTACTCGCACACCAGTATTTTCATCTACCATATCGCCAACAAATTTAGTTTTATGACCAGTAATCGTATCATAAAGATGATTTGCCTGTTCTGCCACAAAACCACTATGTCTCGGATTCGCGGTAAACCGATTTTTGCCATCATCGGTAACCTGATTTGCAAGCGTACTCGCATTGCTAACATTGCCAAATACAAGACCAGATGCGGAAGCCCCATCATCCCAAGAATGATCCGCTTTATTCAAATCCTCCATAACACCATCAAGTTTTAATTTTAAATCTTTATTTGACACCTCAATGACTTTAAGATATCTCCTTAATACAACAATTGGTGCTGTAGGAATTTTTAATATTATTGTCTCATCATCCCAACTTAGCATACTTTTCACTATCCCATTGACAGTATTTTCATATTCTTTGCTCGGAGAATGATCCACTTTGTTCAAATTTTCCATAACATCCTCAAGTTTTAATTTCAAATCTCTCATATCATTCATAAGTCTTAATTTCAAATCCTTATTTGTTGTCTCAATGACTTCAAGATATTTTTTCAATACAACACTATGCACTGAAGGGAGTAGTGATATTATTTCGTCATCATCCCAACTTAGCATATTTTTTACCGCCTCATTGAGAGTATTTTCATATTCTTTTTCTAATTGATTACATTTCTTATCCATAAAAATTCCTCCTATGACATTTTATCAGGGGCATCATTCTTTTGTCAATGCTTTTTTACAATATTTCAAAAAATGGCGCATAACGTTCCGGCTGTTTACGACGTTTGGGCGGCACTATAAAGAAACCCGTAGGGTTTCGTGCCGCCCAAATGTGCCGGAGTGAGTCGTGCGAATGAGCGAAGCGATTGAGCTAGGCGAACGGAGGCCGAGCCGCTACTGCGGCGAAGCGTAAACAGACCTGTTATGCGCCGTATCCCCCGTATACCATTGTCTTTTACACATATTTCACAATATTGGCCAAAAGTGGGACAATTTACCCGTCCAAATACCACAAAAGACACTTGACATACTTATACGGTTAATATATTCTTAT
>JAIRLY010000281.1 GCA_031259075.1 Dysgonamonadaceae bacterium
ATATTGTCTTCTGTCCCGTCAGGGACAGCATGTTGGTAGAAAACGGGGTTTATTTTCACCGTCGCCCGTCCCGTCAGGGACGGAATGTGGAGAGAATCATCCAAATCATATTCTGTCCCTAACTTTAAGAACTAAGAGTTAAGAATGGAAAATTAGAGAATGGAGGAAGGAAGGCCGAAGGCCTTCAAGATGAATAACCCCCAATGAAGCGAAGCGATTGGGGGGACAAACAAGAAGCAACGACGCTTTCAACCCCAAAGCGGGTTGAACAATTAACAGAAAATATAATTACATTAAATTTTTATTAAACATGAAACAAAAAATGATTTTTTTAGCGCTGACGCTCTGGATGTTGAGCGCAGCAAGTGCGAATGCACAAGTGACGATTGGTAGCAACGCGAATCCCCCTGCCTATTCGCTTTTGGAGTTGGACACAGAAAATGTGAAAGGCGGATTGCATCTGCCCCGGTTAACTACAGCGGAACGCAATGCGATGTCATTAAACACAGATGCTGCCGGACTACTGATTTTCAATACTTCCACCAACTGTCTGGATATTTGGACGGGGACGACATGGAAAAGCCAGTGTGAAAGCAGTTTGCCCGGAGGAACAAATCCTTCCGCTCCGGCCACTCTTGAAGAAAACGGACGCTATGCTTTATACGGTAAAATACTGTTCGACATAAACGACGGCGATGTTTCCGACTATCCCGCTCCCTACAGTACTTATCCGAGCGATTACCCGCATACCTGCGACTTGAGTTCGGAATTAAATTATAGCTATACGCTAAAATCGCTGCCTGTAAATGCTTATACCTTTAGCGCCGTTCAATTCACCGTAAACGATCCAACAAAATTGCTTGCTTCGTATACAACCAACAGTACGGCCGGTATGGTTACTTTAACTTTCAAGAGCCTGACTGAAGTGCAAGCATTAGTCGGAGACGCCGGCCGCACCAATGCTAAAAAGATTACGATTACCGCTTTCTTTTTAGATAATCGAGGTTCAAAAAAGAAAGTAGAGTTGGCTGTTCGGGTTCAGAATGCGCCGGTGGGCTGTTCGGTACGAAAAGTTGACGACCCGGCAAATCCCACAGTAAGCGGATGGCTTACTTTTATGTGTTATAACTTGGGCGCTGATCCCGACTACGGCGATCCGGCGGCGCAAAAAGCATACGTGCCTTCTCCAAATACAAACAGTTCGACGGATCGTACGGTTTACGGCGACCTGTTTCAATGGGGACGGGTGGCCGACGGACATCAACGCCGTGATTTGACGCTCGAAAATGTATGGCCTGCCGACCATTCCGGTTCTGTAAGCGGCTTTACGAATGATCCGGTTCCCAATAATGCGGCAAATATCAATACGGCTACCGGTCAGGTTTTGGAAACGGATATGCGTTTCGGCAAGTTTATTCGTCGTACTTCCAACAATTACGATTGGATTGCCGGGACTACCGCCGTGTATAATAACCGTTGGAACGCCGGTACAGAAATTTCGCCGGTAAAAGCAACAGCAGATCCTTGTCCCGAAGGCTGGCGAGTCCCTACCCGTACCGAATGGACAAGTATTTATGGTGCAACCAATTGTGAATCCGGCGCTAATTGTTACACGAATGCGAAAGTGAATCAATGGACACATAACTTTGCCACACCTCCTGCCGGAGATGCCGGTACTCACGGAATATCGCTGACTCCTTCCGATTTGGAGGGTACGATTGATTATTCTTCTCCTGCCACTTTCTTTCTTCCTGCCGAAGGTAATCGCAATCGAGATACCGCTACTATTAGTAATAGCGGTACAGATCCTATCTATTGGAGTAGTACTACTATTGATGTTATCTCTTTCATCTTGTCATGTAACAGTACGAGCGTAAGGCCAGGCAACGCGCACGGTCGCTCTCGCGGCCATTCGGTTCGTTGTATCTCAGAATGATACGATTGATTTAATCTTGTGACGGAGATTTTAAATAGATTAGAGTCAAGAAACTTTTAAAAAAAGCGTCGGAAAAAGCAAGCCCACACCATAAGGGAACGTTCTATAGCGTTCCCGCTCCGGGTATTTCAAATTGAAGTTGACGCGATAATTTGAAACTGGATTGGAAAGATAGAATTCATACGAATAGTTACGAAATTTTTATCAAAACACATATATTTTTTATCAAAAATATAATTTAATGTAAGTTCTTTAATATCTACTTTTGATATATTTTTGTAATAAATTTATAAACACATATTATTTTTTAATACTATCTAAAATGAAAAAAATTCTTACATTTGTTTTTGCGATTTTATGTCTGTTGCTTGTACCTAAAACGGCGCAAGCGTATGACTTTACAGCCGATGGCGTTTTTTATAACATTAACGCCGATGTTCCCACTACCGTTTCGGTTACTTTTGACGGAGACGAGCCTGGATCTGTTGCCGGTGAATACAGCGGGGATGTTATCATTCCCGCTACCGTAAGCAATGGAGATGACACCTATACGATAACGTCAATCGGCGCGAGGGCCATGTTTGAGTGCTCCGGAGTTACTTCCGTAACTCTTCCTGCTACGCTTACTTCATTGGGCGAGTGTGCTTTTCAGTTTTGCACAAGTTTGAACGCTATCGTTATCCCCGATGGCGTTACTACGATTTACGACGCCGCATTTTACGGTTGCAGCGCTTTGCAAACAGTAACCATCGGTACGGGAATTTCTTCGCTAACAAGTACAAATGGCGTTTTCAACGGTTGCTCCGCTTTGACGTTGATTATTTGCAATACAACGGCGCCGCCGACCATAGACGATCCTTGCTTTACTAATGCAACTCCTTTGGCCAATATTCATCTTAGAGTTCCGTGCTCGTTGGTTGACGCCTATAAAGCCAATGCAAGGTGGGGACAAATGGATGTTCAAGGCTTGGTAGAAATAGTGAGCGCAACTACCGTCGATGCGACGGATGTATCGGATTACTTTGCCACATTGCACAAAAATGTTGAATTTACAGCTAACTGCGGTGGAACTCAGGGGTTCGAATATCGCATAACAGGCGTTCCCGAGTGGTCGATTTCCACCGATGGAATATTGACGGATTTGACGCCTGCAACAGACTACGAATTTCGTGCATATGCTCAAGGGACAATAGGCGAGCCTGTATATGGCGAAACAAAGTACTTCAGCACTTTGGCGGCAATTTCACGCACGGTTACTTTCAATGCCGGAACAGGCACATGCAGCACAACAAGTTTAACGGGTACTTCTATCGAATTGCCCACAGCAGCCGCTTGCGACGAAAATTGGACTTTCGCAGGCTGGTCGGAAGCGCGGGTTTCGGCGACTGCCGACGCGCCCGTTTTGGTTGTCAGTCCTTATGCTCCGAAAAAGGAAATAACGCTGTATGCAGTGTATTCAAAAACCGAAACAGCCCCTGTTCCTGCTTATGTGCTTGATGCTGAGGCTCGACAATTTGTTGTTGCGGCAAAAGTGGGAGATGCGTATTACGCAGCGCCGGTTTCGCTTACCGGAAATTATATTACCGGAGCGGAAGTTACAACCACCGCCGATGAAGAAACAGGACAAGTGTATACTACTTCTATAGACGCTGCCGGAAAAGTGTGGACAATTGTAAGAACAGGCGACAACATCACTATAGCCGATGGTAATAATTATCTGAAAAGAAGTGGTGGTAATAACAGTGAAAACTTAGCAAAAACCGCCGGTTCGTATAATTGGGCAATAAGTGAAGGAAGTTATGGAGCATACAGAATTGTCGGTTCGACAGGAACAAACCGCGCTTTAGCGTATCGAACAAGCGCTAACAGATTTGCCGGTTATGCAACCGCCAACATTAATGGTACGGACTATTACGACATAGAATTGATACCGGTTCAGGAAATCAATACCACTTACGCTTCTTTCCCGATATGCGGCACAACCGTAACCCGTACGGTAAGTTTTGAATCGAACGGCGGTAGCGCAGTGGCTTCGCAAACATTGGCAAACAACGACGTAGCTGTTAAACCGGATGATCCTGCTAAAGAAAACTTTGTTTTTGAAAATTGGTATTCCGATGAAGTTCTTACAACTGTTTACGATTTCAATACGCCTGTAACAGCTGATATTACGCTCTATGCCAAATGGACAGTGACCAAGTTTTCCGTAACGGGAGAAGACAGCAAAACCATTTGGTACCGCGTCACGTCTGATGATCCGCTGGAAGTAGAAGTCAGTTTCAGCGGTGCGGCCTGGGATGCTGTTGGCGGCGAATACACGGGCGTTATTGTTATTCCCGAAACAGTTACTTATGAAGGGCTGACCTACGCCGTAACTGCCGTTGGCGATAATGCATTCAGGGAAATTGCCGGTAGCGGGCAAATTACATCGGTTACGCTTCCGAATACGATTGCTTATATTGGTGCTTACGCTTTTGCGAATCAAATATTTACATCAATTACAATTCCTGCTGCCGTAACCGAAATTGGCGATTACGCTTTAGATGGACTTGTATTGACCGAAGTAATTTGTTGGGCAACAACGCCGCCTTATATTTATGCCGCTTTCGGCGATGACTATTCAGATGCTACGTTGTATGTGCCCTGCGCTTCGTCGGCAGACTATTTATCAGATGCAACCTATTGGTCTTGGTACTTTAGCTATATTGAGGGAATACCGGAAGTTGCGACGGTTGATGCTACGGAAATAACCACCGCTTCCGCTACTCTGAACAAAACAGATGCACCTGCCGATTGTGCGGAAGTAACAGCCGAAGGTTATTTGTGGCGCAGCACGGCAAATGCGGCACAAACTCAGTCAACCGAACCCTATTTTGTCGCCGGTGAAGAAGAAGTAAATGCTGAGGGATGGAATATTTCCACAGATGGACTGCTGACAGATTTAACTGACGGCACAGAATATCAATTCCGCGCCTATGCTACCGCTACTGCCGGCACAGCTTACGGCGCACTAAAAACTTTCACTACTGTAAGTATTTATACGGTAACGTTTGAATCGAACGGCGGAAGCGAAGTAGCCCCGCAAACGGTAGTTCACAACGACAAGGCAACCGAGCCGGAAGATCCAACCAAAGAAGGCAACACCTTTGCCGGTTGGTACTCCGACAGCGAATTGACAACTCTCTACGATTTCGATACGCCTGTAACAGCCGACATTACGCTTTATGCCAAATGGACAGTGAATACTTACACGGTAACGTTTGTTTCGAACGGCGGTAGCGGAGTAGCCCCGCAAACGGTAGTGCACAACGACAAGGCAACCGAGCCGGAAGATCCGACCAAAGAAGGCAACACCTTTGCCGGTTGGTACTCCGACAGCGAATTAACAACTGCTTACGATTTCGATACGCCTGTAACAGCCGACATTACGCTTTATGCCAAATGGACGCCTTTTAATTCCATATCGAATCCGAACAGGGACAATAATTTTAGCGCATTTGTGCAGAATAGATCGCTTGTCGCCAATATCAATGTGGCTGAAGCCGGAACGGCAGATATAAATATCTACAACTCGCAAGGTGCGTTGCTGGTAACAAAAAATATTGCCTTGATGGCGGGGAATAATCAGAAAACGTTGAATGACAATTTAATACAAGGTATTTACATTGTCAGGATAGTTTACAAAAATACAGTAACTACGGTAAAAGTCGTAAAATAGGGCTAATCCCTATATTTATATTTTCGATTTATACTTTAAAGACAATCTCTTCGTTTTTAAACAGTGAAAACGATGAGGTTGTCTTTAATTGTATAAAAATTATAACATTAAAATCAAAGAAATTATGACAAAACAAATTTTATCCGCATTTTTAGGAATAACTTTAATGATTATGACCGGATGTAATTCAAAAAAACAGGAAGTTTTTAAAACAATGAACAATAGCGAACTGGCTAATCTGAAAACCGGACTTGTCAGGGAATTTGAGCGCCTTACCCCGCAGTCCATCCGCCCCGCCGAGGGTTATCTGAAATATCCCTACCTTATTCCCGCAGGGTTTTACAAGCAAATGTGGGACTGGGACGGTTTCTTTATTGCCAACCATTTGGCAAGCACAGGCAAACCCGAATATCTGAAATATTGGGCGTTAAACCTGATTGCAGGCATCGACAGCAGCGGATACACCGCCGGTTGCGCCACTACCGAAGGCCCGCGCAAAGTGTTCGGCGATTTTGCCATGAAGCCTTTCCTCTCGCAAGGCGTTTATTTTTACGCCAGACAAACGGGCGACTTTGCATGGATTGAGCCGCATTACGACGCTTTGATGAAGTCGTTGGAATACCGCGACAAAACGCAACTCGATACCGTTTACAACTGCTATTTTTGGGAAAATGCGGGACAAAGCGGCGCGGACAACAATCCGGCAATGAACTATTTCGACTGTGACACGCGCTCCTTCCTGGCGCCTGACGCCTCGACATTCCAACTGCGCGAAATAATTGCACAAGCGTTGATTGCCAAAGAGTTGGGAAAAAACGGCGATTATGAAAATTTGACCGCAAAAGCCGCAAAACTCGAAGAAGCGATTAATAACGTGTTGTGGTGCGAAGAAGACCAGATTTATTACACTGTTGACCGCGAAACCGGCGATTTTTACCGTCGCGTAAGTTATGCGAGCTTTATCCCTTTGATACAAAAACTCGCTCCCGAAGCCAGGGGCAAGGAAATGATTAAACGTTACCTGATTAACCCCGAACACATGAAGGCGAAATTCGGCTACCGTTCGCTTTCGGTGCAAGACCCCGATTACAACAATAAAAACATCATTATTCCATTCTCGAACTGGCAGGGACCGGTTTGGCCCATAGCCAATTACCTGTATTCCATCGGATTGAAAAACTATGCTTTCGACGACGAACTGCGCTGGCAGGCAGGTACGCTCGGAACGTTGCTGCTGGGCGATATAAAAGCTTGCGACAGTATGCACGAAAATTACCATGCCGACACCGGAGCGCCTCTCGCTCCGGCTGACGATTATGTGGATGTAAACGGAAAATTTGTGGGTTTTATCGGTTGGAACCTCTGTACGCAAAATATTATTGAAGGCGTAACGGAAAATAAATGGATGTTATTGGAATTGAAAATTAAAAATTGAAATCCCAAATCAATTGAAAATACCAATCATACTAAATCATGCTAAAAACAATTCGTATTTTATTTATTCTTCAGTTTGCATTTTACATTCTGCATTCTGCATTTCCCCAAAATCCCATTTGTCCCGCGGGCATATATATGGCCGACCCTACGGCGCGGGTGGATAAAAACGGCAAGATGTACGTTTACGGCTCGCGCGACGAAAGTCCCGATTACTATTGCTCGCAACGTTACGACTTGTTGTCATCGACGGACTTGTGCAACTGGAGTTTAACTGAAAACTCGTTTTCGACAGTCGGAAAAACCGACGGCGTGCCGTATTCCGACGCTTCTCTGTATGCGCCTGATATGATGTACAAAGACGGAACGTATTTTCTTTATTACTGCCTGTCGGACTTCACCGGTGGCGTGGCGGTAAGTCGCTCGCCAGCCGGAGAGTTTAAAAATGGTCAGCCGATAGAAGGCGTCGGCTCTATCGACCCCAATGTTTTTATCGACGACGACGGACAGGCTTATTATTATTGGGGACAGTTTGCCGCCAAAGCCGCACGACTGAATCCCGACATGAAAACGATTGACATTTCGTCCGTTAAAGACAGCGTAGTTACGGAAAAGGAACATTTTTTTCACGAAGGCTCTTTCGTTTTCAAACGGAATGGTATTTATTATTTCGTTTATACCGACATTTCGCGGCAGGACAGAGCTACCTGTCTGGGCTATTCTACCTCAACGGATCCTCTGGGTCCTTTCAAGTACGGCGGCGTGATTATCGACAATGCCGGTTGCGACCCTGCCGTGTGGAACAATCATGGCTCAGTAGCCGAGTTCAAAGGCAAGTGGTACGTATTTTACCACCGCTCCACGCAGAACAGCGTAACCATGCGCAAAGTCTGTGTAGAGCCGATTACGTTCCGCGAAGACGGCTCAATTCCCGAAGTGCCGATGACCTCGCAGGGCGCAGGCAATCCGCTGAAAGCCGCCGAAAAAATTGATGCCGGACGTGCTTGCCTCATGTTCGGGAATGTCCGCATGGAAATGCAAAATGCCGAATATAAAGCGCCGAATGAGATTCTCGCCGGTATCCGCAACGGCGACCGTGCGGCGTGGAAGTATATTGATTTCGGCGCCGGCGTGAAACGTTTTACGGTGCACCTGCGTGCATGGCAGGCGGGAAGTATTGCCGTCGTGCCGGATTACCCTTGGCGCGAGCCTGCCGGAGTATTGGAATTTACAGCGGCCGACAACGGCCAAACACTCTCGTGCAATGTATCCGGACTCGAAGGAGTTCATACGCTTTGGCTGCAATTTTACGGCGAAAAAGATAAAGACTTGTTTGAATTAGACTGGATACGGTTTGAATAATAAAAAAAACAAATACATACAAAAAATCAAGCAATATGACCAAACAAATTTTATCCGCATTTTTTAGGAATAAATTTAATGATATTGAAATCCCAAATCAAATGAAACACCTATTCTGCATTTTGCATTTTACATTCTGCATTTTATTGTTCGCCGCTTGCAACGACGCTCCTCGCGAACTGCGCGTAATGACTTTTAATATATGGATGGGCGGCGGAACATCGCTTACCGAAACGGCCAAAGTGATACGCGAAAGCCGCGCAGACATTGTCGGCATACAGGAATCCACGCCGGACGACGTCCGCAACTGCGCGATAGATATTGCCGACAGTCTGGGTCTGTATTCGTATTGGAACGGAGGAAGCACGACTATTTTAAGCCGTTACGCCATTGTTGACACTTCTGCGGCGGGCTATGGAGTTAAAATACAACTCGACAAAAAACGTTTCGTTTGGATGTTCAACATTCATCTGTTCTATTGTCCTTACGAGCCGTATCAACTGAACGGCATTGAATACTGCGGCGCTCCGTTGCTTGATACGCCCGAAGAAGCAGTGGCATCGGCTTGGGAAACGCGAGGGGAAAATGTGCTGGAAATTATCGACGATATAAAAACGGCGCAAAAAGAAGGCTTTCCGGTATTCCTGACAGGCGATTTCAACGAGCCGTCGTACTTGGACTGGACGAAACGCGCTGTGCAAGCAAAACTGTGCAGCCACATCGTGCAATGGCCTGCCGCAAAAACGTTTACAGAGCAAGCAAATATGCAGGATTCCTACCGCGCGGTTTACCCCGACGAGGTAGCAAAGCCCGGACATACGTGGACGCCTCGCCCTGCCGAAAATGAAATTCCTGACCGGATTGATTTTGTTTTCTACTGGGGAAAAGTAAAACCCGTCAAATCGGAAATTGCAGGCGAAGACAGTGAGTTGAGCGACATTCGATTTAAAAATTATCCTTCCGACCACAGGGCGGTTGTCGGCGCATTTGAATATCGTTAACCATTTATACTTTTCTTTTGAACAAAAACCTGTTTTTTTTAGGAGTTAACAAAGAAATTTTTTGTATATTTGCACACTAAAAAATTAAAGTAATATGTCGAAAGTCCTTATTATAGGCGCAGGAGGTGTGGGTACGGTCGTTGCCCATAAGGTTGCCCAAAACCATGAATTTTTTGGTTCGATCATGCTCGCCAGTCGCACGAAATCCAAATGTGATGCAATTGCAACAGCCATTGGCGCTAAATATGGTAATAAAAAAATACAAACCGCTCAGGTAGATGCAGATAAAATACCGGAATTGGTACGGTTGTTTCGTGATTTTCAACCCGAATTGGTAATCAATGTAGCGCTTCCTTATCAGGATTTAACCATTATGGACGCTTGCTTAGAAGCAGGAGTAAATTATTTGGATACAGCTAATTATGAACCAAAAGAGGAGCCCAAATTCGAATACAAATGGCAATGGGCTTATCAGGATAAATTCAAAAAAGCGGGCTTAACAGCTATTTTAGGTTGTGGTTTCGATCCGGGTGTAACCGGTGTATTTACCGCTTATGCTGCTAAACATTATTTCAGCCGAATGGAATACCTGGATATTGTGGATTGCAATGCCGGCGATCACGGAAAAGCTTTTGCAACGAATTTTAATCCGGAAATCAATATCCGGGAAGTTACTCAAAAAGGAAAATACTGGGAAAACGGGAAGTGGGTAATTACAGAACCGCACGAAATTCATAAGGCATTGACTTATCCGAATATCGGCCCAAAAGAATCCTATGTAATTTATCACGAAGAATTGGAATCGTTAGTCAAAAACTTTCCTACATTCAAAAGAGCGCGCTTTTGGATGACTTTCGGACAAGAATATTTAACACATCTGCGAGTTATTCAAAATATAGGAATGGCGCGAATTGATCCTGTTTTATATAATGGAGTAGAAGTCGTTCCCATTCAATTTTTAAAAGCGGTTTTACCGGATCCGGGCAAATTAGGAGAAAACTATACCGGCGAAACAAGTATTGGTTGCCGAATCAAAGGTTTGGATAAAAAGGGAAAAGAAATAACTTACTATGTTTATAACAACTGCCGGCATCAGGATGCTTATAAAGAAACCGGAGCGCAAGGCGTGAGTTATACGACGGGCGTTCCCGCTATGATTGGAGCGATGATGTTTGTGAAAGGTATTTGGAGAAAACAGGGTGTTTTCAATGTGGAAGAATTTGACCCCGATCCGTTTATGGAACAATTAAATAAACAAGGATTGCCTTGGAAAGAAATATTTAATTCAAACTTGGAAATTTAAATTCGATGGGATGAATGAAAATAGAAGAGGCCTTCTTTTAATCAGAACCAATATAAATAAACAAATAAAATTATGAGTGAAAAAGTAAAAAACACAGAAGTGAAAGAACAAACAACAGCCGGCGCCGAGAAATTGAAAGCCTTGAGAGCGGCAATGGACAAAATCGAAAAAAGTTACGGCAAAGGTTCTATTATGAAAATGGGCGACAGCGTCGTTGAAGAAGTCGCCGTTATTTCGACCGGTTCGGTTTCTTTGAATGCCGCTCTTGGAGTAGGAGGATATCCGAGAGGAAGAGTCATTGAGATATATGGTCCGGAATCATCCGGTAAAACCACATTGGCTATTCATGCTATCGCAGAAGCGCAAAAAGCCGGAGGTATCGCGGCTTTTATTGATGCGGAACACGCTTTTGACCGCTTCTATGCGGAAAAATTAGGAGTAGATATTGAGAACTTATGGATTTCTCAACCCGATTCCGGAGAACAAGCCTTAGAAATTGCAGAGCAACTGATTCGATCTTCTGCGATTGATATTATTGTTATCGACTCCGTAGCCGCTCTGACGCCTAAGGCGGAACTGGAAGGGGAGATGGGAGATTCCAAAATGGGTTTGCAAGCCCGTTTAATGTCGCAAGCATTGCGAAAATTAACTGCCGCTATCAATAAAACAAACACTACGTGCGTCTTTATCAATCAATTGCGCGACAAAATCGGCGTAATGTTCGGCAATCCGGAAACAACTACCGGCGGAAATGCGTTGAAATTTTATGCTTCCGTGCGATTAGATATTCGCAAAAGCACTCCAATTAAAGATGGAGAAGAAGTGAAAGGAAACCAGACAAGAGTAAAAGTGGTAAAGAATAAAGTAGCGCCTCCTTTCCGAAAAGCCGAATTTGACATAATGTTCGGAGAAGGAATTTCTAAAGTGGGCGAATTGGTGGATTTAGGCACCGAATTGGAAATCATAAAAAAAAGCGGTAGTTGGTACAGCTACAATGATACAAAGCTCGGACAAGGCCGCGAGGCTGCTAAAGACTGTTTGAGAGATAATCCCGAATTAGCTGAAGAAATCGAAACGAAGGTGACGGAAGGGCTTAAAAAGAAATAAAAAGGAAGAAATTTCCACGTTATGTTTTCTGAAAATCAAATCTACAATCATACAGGCAAAACAGGTTCGATTGAAATTATTTGCGGCTCTATGTTTTCCGGAAAAACGGAAGAGTTGATCCGCCGGATGAGACGCGCTCAATTTGCCAAGCAAACTGTAGAAATATACAAACCGGCTATCGACGTCCGCTATTCGGAAGAACATGTGGTTTCTCACAACCAAAATTCGATTCCTTGTACTTCTGTCGAAAATTCAGGGAATATTTTGTTATTGTCGGGTGGTATTGATGTAGTGGGAATAGATGAAGCCCAATTTTTTGATAATGGATTGGTAGATATATGCAACCGATTGGCTAATCAGGGAATACGTGTTATTGTTGCCGGTCTGGATATGGATTTTAAAGGAAATCCATTTGGTCCGATACCTGCTTTATGCGCCGTAGCGGACGATGTAACCAAAGTTCATGCTATTTGTGTAGAATGTGGCAAATTAGCCGGATATTCTCATCGTTTAGTAAAGAATGAAAAACTCGTTTTATTAGGAGAAAAAGACGAATACCGGCCCTTATGCCGCACATGCTACAATCTTTTTAAGTAATGCGGAGTATATCATCACTAACAATTAATCATTATGACAAAGCAAGAAACGCAAAAATATTTTGAAAGAGTAGCCAAGTCCTTAGAGCAAAAAAGATTGAAACAATCTTTTGATTTGTTAACATCTTTATTCTCTCATCTGCAAAATTGGCAGTTGCAAGAGAAACTTAATACATTACAGGACACATACAAAATGATGCTTCAATATCACGTTGAAGGTGTTAACGATCCCTGTCGAGAAAAAGTATATAACGATTTGCTTCGCTCTATCTATCAAATTGCAGACGCCGCTATTTTACAGATAAAATCTTCTAATGACAACTCTTTGTTTTACGAAAGACGAAGAGCCTGTCGTTATTATGTATCCGAAACTTCCGGAGAACTTATTCAACTGCTTGAAGATCTACTTGGAAAAATGACTTTGTTAAGTCTTCTGGAAGAAGAAACGGAAAAAAATCGGAACCTAAAAGATTTGGAGAGGCAGAAAGAGATTTTAGGATACAAAATTTTTCATGCCGTTTGGCTGAGTGATTCGTGGACTTCCGACGAAAAAAAACAATGGTCAAACGTATTGAATAATCAACCGGATATGTTTTTCTTTCCAAGTCTTGTCATAACCGGCCTCACCCTCAATATTTTGGAAACTTTTGACGAAAAAAAAGCCGTTTTGTTATTTGAAACCGCTCAGAACAAAAATGAAGAAATTCGGGAACGGGCGTTAACCGGTATTGTTCTGTTTCTCCGCAAATATAACAATCGTCTTTATTTATATCCTGAAATAAATGAACGGTTAAATCTTTTGGCTGAAGATCCGAAATTTATTCGCCGGATTCGCCATATTCTCCTTCAATTTATATTAAGTAGAGAAACGGAAAAAATTACCCGCAAAATTACCGATGAATTGATTCCCGAAATGATTAAAATCAGCCCAAAAACAGGAAATCGAATCAACTTGAGCGAATTGATGAACGAAACCGGAATCGACGACAAAAATCCGGAATGGCAAAGCCGGATTGAGAAAGCCGGATTACAAGATAAATTGCAGGAACTTTCCGAATTACAATTGGAAGGCGCCGATGTGATGCACTCCTCTTTTATTCATTTGAAAAACTATCCTTTTTTTAATGAACCAAGTAACTGGTTCGCTCCTTTCACTCTCCCTGTTGAAGCGATTGGAGATAAGGATTTAACGCAACTTTCCGACGTTTTGACGACATCCGCTATGTTGTGCAATTCAGATAAATATTCCTTTTATCTGAGTGTTTCTCAAATGCCCGAAAACTACCGGAAGATGATGATTGGTCAGTTTTCTAAAGAAACAGATGCTGTGAAGGAGGTTTTAAAAGATGATTTGCAAGACGAATCCAAAACGATTAATTACCATGCTCGTCAATATATTCAGGATTTGTACCGGTTTTATAAACTTCATCCGAGAAGAAATGATTTTGAAGATATTTTCGAAACTAAGCCCGAATTTTATAAAGTGCCTTTGATAAATCAACTCATCAAAGATAATGATAGTTTGTTTATTATCGGCGAATACTATTTCAATAAAAATTATTTCGAAGACGCCATTGACGTCTTTAATATGCTTTTGCAAATTGATCCCAACAACGATATTCTTCATCAAAAGAAAGGGTATTGCCTGCAAATGATGGGAAAGCCAAACGAAGCCCTGAACGCTTACCAGAAAGCGGAACTGTTGAATGCCAACAGTTCATGGACGATAAAAAAATTAGCTCATTGCCACCGTTTGTTGAGACAACCACAAGATGCGTTGCATTATTACAAAAAAGCAGAACAATTAAATCCGGATAATCTAACGATACAATTAAATATAGGACATTGTTATCTGGAGTTGAAAAATTATGATCAAGCGTTAAAATACTATTTTAAAGTAGAATATTTGATTAAGAATAAAGAAAAAGCGCAACGGGCGATTGGTTGGTGTTCTTTCCTTGTCGGAAAATACCAACAGGCTTTGGATTATTTCAACAAAACCATGGAAAACAATCCTACTCCGATGGATTATCTGAATGCCGGACATGTACATCTGGTTTTGGAAAATAATAAAGAAGCTATTCGGTTATACAAATTGGCTTTAGAAAAAGGAAATTATACTTTCGACGAATTTGTTGATATATTCTCTCACGATATTCCCGACCTTATCGTAGCGGGGATAAATGAAAAAGATATTCCTTTTGTATTAGACGATTTGATGTATTTGCAGGTTTCCGATTTAAATATTATTGATAATTATTGATTCTGAATACTAGATATAGTACCCAGAGCAAAATCGCATCTCATAGCGATGCATTGCTCGGTAGAATCAGGTAATTTCGTTCTTTTTCTGCATCCCGCTTCGGGATACAACCCTATGGGTTGCAGGGAGGAGGATCTGTTCTACATTCCTACCGAGCGATACATTCCTGACGGAATGGGATGTAGCACAATTAGGTCTCATATCTGGTATTCACATTATTGATTCAATCGGTTAATAGAATATTATGACAACGCAGGAAAGATTGGAAATACATGCTAAAATAAGGAAAAATCAATAGTATATGGCAACGCTACGCCGGACGGAAAAGTAAAATCCCGCCGAATCAGGAAATAAAAATTTGCCGAATCAGGAAGTAAAATCTTGCCAAGTTAGGAAGTAAAATCTTGCCGAATTAGGAAGTTGTTTATATCTTTGCATGATAAAAACAATAAAATATGGGAAATATTAATTATAAATCAAGAATTTGCGACATGGAATTGCAAAATGCCCTCAACACAATGGGAGCGGTACTTATTGAAGGTGCAAAATGGTGTGGAAAAACAAGTACGGCAAATCATATTGCCCGGAGTACGCTCTTTATGCAAGACCCCGACAATGCCAATTCCTATCGCCTGATGGCAGAAACAAAGCCCTCGCTGTTGTTGCAGGGTGATAATCCGCGTTTGATTGACGAGTGGCAAATGTCGCCGGTACTTTGGGACGCCGTTCGTTTTGAGGTGGACAAAAGAGCTAAAACCGGACAATTTATTCTTACCGGTTCTGCCGTACCCGAAGACAATGTTATTGCACATACGGGAGCCGGGCGTTTTGCAAGACTGCTGATGCGGCCGATGAGTTTATACGAATCGGAAGAATCAAACGGCACAGTTTCGTTATCGGATTTATTCGCCGGAAAACACGATGTAGAAAGCAAATCCGACTTAAGCCTTGAACAAATTGCGTTTGCAATATGCCGCGGAGGTTGGCCGGCCACAATCGACAAAACCGGACGTGTTGCACTGCGAATGTCGGTCGATTATGTAGAAACAATTATCAATCAAGATGTTTCGCGTGTTGATGGCGTTGAGAAAAATCCCGGCAGGGTTCGGCTACTCCTGCGGTCGATTGCGCGAAACATTGCCACACAAGCCTCCATTCAAACTATTTTAGCCGATGTCGAATCAACCGAAGTAAGTTTTTCAAACAAAACCGTAGCTACCTATTTAAATGCTTTGAGGCGAATTTTTGTAATTGAGCCGATGTCTGCGTGGGCGCCTTCGGTACGCTCGAAAACGGCTATCCGGACTTCGCCCAAACACCATTTTGTCGACCCTTCGATAGCGACGGCTGTAATGAGAATAAATAACGAAAAGGTGCTGCATGATTTTGAATATTTTGGTTTTCTGTTCGAGGCGCTTTGTGCACGTGATGTGCGGATTTATGCACAGAGCAATGATGGCGATGTGTTTCACTATCGCGACAAAAGCGGACTGGAATGTGATATGATTGTGCAATTGCACGACGGTCGTTGGGGCGCAATAGAAGTGAAATTAGGAAATAAACAAATTGAAGAAGCTGCGGAAAATTTACTTAAACTAAAAAATAAAGTCGATACCGGTAAAATGAAGGAACCCTCGTTTCTGATGGTCTTGACAGGAGGACAATTTGCCTACAAACGAAAAGACGGCGTTTTGACAGTTCCTGTCGGTTGTTTAAAAAACTGATAAAAAATCACTACCGACCGACTAAAATTTAAATAACTCTGCGATCTCTCGAAAACGAGCAAGAAACAAGCAAGATTCGGATAAGAGGGCAGAGTCATGTAACGTTCAAATATCAAAAAAAAATTCAAAGTGATTCTATATCAATAAAACTCCACCAGTTGTAAATAAGCGTAAGAGGTGCCATAAGTGGCGCTCATAAAACTTATTGACACGCTGGTAGTAGTACGCGATGTTATGAAAGCGTCTCTCGTGTACGAGTATCCAGGATTTTCATAAAAGCTAGACGGATTGCTAATAAAAACAAGGGATTTAGAAAGTACGACTTCGTCATGGGACCATACCTCAGTTCCGCTATTGCTGTTGCTTATAAATTTGGAGAGAACTCTTTTCACACAGCCACCGGTTGCGGACTCATTGAGGGACACAGGAGACCAATTAGCGCCGTCATACTGCAACACTTGACCGGACGTCGCGCTCATTCCATGCAGTTTCGTGTTCGTGACCGCACCGGTCGCCAAATCATCTGCAGTGATCGTGGCATTTACTATCTTAGCCGACGTCACGGAGTTGTTGGCCAGGTCGGCTGTCGCAATACTTGCATCCACAATCTTGGCGGAATTAACCGAATTGGAAGCTAATTTATCCAGTGTAACGGCAGCGTTTGCTATATCAGCCGTAGCAATCGTTCCATCCAATATCTTGGCGCTTGTCACCGCACCGGTAGCCAGATCGTCGGCAGTGATTGTGGCATTCACTATTTTTGCCGAAGTCACTGAATTATCTGCCAAGTCAGCGGTAGCAATTGCTGCATCGGCAATCTTCGCAGAAGTCACAGCCGCATCCGCTATTTTTGCGGTGGTTACATTGGCATCTGCAATCTTGACGGTAGTTACCGCACTGGAAGCCAAATCGGCAGCAGCAACCGTTCCATCCAGTATCTTGGCTGAAGTAACGTTAGCATCTCTTATGTTAGCAGTTATTACGGCATTGTTAGCAATGTCTGCCGAACCGATGGATTTGTCGACAATTTTTGTCGAGTCGACCGAGTTGGCGGCTAATTTTGCCAACGTGACGGACGTGTTAGCTATATCGGCGGTAGCAATTGCTGCATCGGCAATCTTCGCAGAAGTCACAGCCGAATCTGCTATTTTTGCGGTGGTTACATTGGCATCTCGGATGTTGGCAGTAATAACGGCATTGTTTGCAATATCCGCTGAACCGATGGATTTATCAACAATTTTTGTCGAGTCGACCGAGTTGGCGGCTAATTTTGCCAATGTGACGGACGTGTTAGCTATATCGGCGGTAGCAATTGCTGCATCGGCAATCTTCGCAGAAGTCACAGCCGAATCTGCTATTTTTGCGGTGGTTACATTGGCATCCCGAATGTTGGCAGTTATTACGGCATTGTTTGCAATGTCTGCCGAACCGAGAGATTTATCGACAATTTTTGTCGAGTCGACCGAGTTGGCAGCTAATTTTGCCAACGTAACAGACGTGTTAGCTATATCGGCGGTAGCAATTGCTGCATCGGCAATCTTCGCGGAAGTAACAGCCGCATCCGCTATTTTTGCGGTGGTTACATTGGCATCTCTTATATTAGCAGTTATTACAGCATTGTTTGCAATATCCGCCGAACCGATGGATTTCTCAACAATTTTTGTCGAGTCGACCGAGTTGGCGGCTAACTTTGCCAACGTAACAGACGTGTTAGCTATATCGGCGGTAGCAATTGCTGCATCGGCAATCTTCGCGGAAGTAACAGCCGCATCCGCTATTTTTGCGGTGGTTACATTGGCATCTCTTA
>JAIRLY010000297.1 GCA_031259075.1 Dysgonamonadaceae bacterium
TTAACTTTGCGGCTGAAAAATAAATAGCATTTTGATGAGAATAATAAAAAATGAAAAGAACGTATAATTCAATTGACTACGAATGGTTAAGCAAATCAACAGGAGACCCTTACGCTGATGTTGGTGGATATGTGATTAAATATCTTTCGGATAAATATCCTGAAAAGGACGTTTTGGAATTGATTGAATATATGGCTAATATATATGTAAACAGATGGGATAAAAAAATAAATCCATTTTTTCTTAATTCGACTATAACTAACCCGAATCCTAAAGAAAAAGATTTAGTCAAAGGAACAATAGAATATTTTACTTCTTTAATAAATGAAACAGAGTATAATGAAGTTGGATTTTGCAGAATATCCGGACGACAAACAAAATTATACAAAGCAGGCAGAGAAAATTCTCTTATGTCAGGTTCCGGTGGATTTGTGAATTTTCACCACAATTTTCAGTCTGGAATGATGCTATCCAAAGAAATACTTATCCGAATGTTTTTTATTCCGTATGGCTCAATATTCGTTGGTGGACGTATTGCTGTTATTCACAGTAACAATGAAGATGTAAATTCTTTCTTTGTAAATCAAAACTGTAAAGCAAATGACGGAAATATTGCCACAAATTCTTCTAATGGCGTATTGAAATCGGAATACGGAATACCGGTCAGCGCTTTGTTTAAGTTTGTAGATGACATGTTTGTCAATCGATTAAATATAGTAACAGATGATATTCAAAATTTGTCATTGACACTACTCCATTTTACTAATTTTGGAGCAAGTCCCGAATTGGCAGTTTATACGTTACCTGCAAATATATTCAGATTTTATTCCACCTGTCAAAGTAATATTTTGAAAACATACTGGCAACCTTTCCTTATGGCTCACTACACCAATTCAAAAAAATATAAGGCGGCGAAATACAATCATTCTACCTCAGTTTATGAAATATCTAAAAAAAATAATATTGAACAAATATCTTATAATGAATATAAAACATGGCATAATACAGTATTGGAAAACTTGCTTGCCGGAAAATCTTTATTACGATTGTTTGTCAGATGGGGAATTAAACATAAATTCGATTTTAGTATTGTAGAATTATATCAAAAATATATACAAAACATGCAAAAAGAAACGTTAGACAAAATTAAAGAATTAGCGCGTTTTCTGACAAATGCGGATAAAAGCGCTATTGAAAAAAGCATAAAATCCTTAAACGGATACAAAAATGCTTATGAACTTCGCCGTTTTTTCTTAAACAATGTAGTAGTGAAAAATTACAAAAATGGCGCTGACAGTACAATTATTACTGTAGAAGAATTAATTTACTATTTATTTCCTGACGATATTTCGTGGAGAGATATTCGCGATATTTTGCTGTTTGCAATATATCAGGAACTTCATGACAAAAAGATTAGTGTTGAAGTTGAATTGCCTGAGGAAGAAAATGAATAATTAAAATTTAAAAATTATAATAAAAATGAATGATTTGCTAAAAACACAAGGATTTATCCTTATTGATGTAGATGTAGTTGCATTGAATAATGCAGGAAAAAGTACCCAAAGCAATTTTGACAATGCTGTAAGTACAAAACGAATTTATAAAGACGGTAAGAGTTATGTATATGTATCGGGACAGGCATGGCGATACTGGTGGCGTGATACTTTACAAAAAACTTTTAATTGGAATTTATCACCGATTACAAGAGACAATAAAATCGCCTTCACTGCCGCCGACCCAATCCAATATGCCGATGACGATATTTTCGGTTATATGCGAGCTGCCAAAGAATTGGATTTAGACGAAGATGGAAGCGTCAAAACTAAAAACGTGACCGTAACAAGAATTTCACCATTACGAAATTCGGTACTTGTATCTGTTGGCGCTGTCCATACTGTTGAAAACTGGTCAAGCATGGCTCGTCAAGATGACGATTCCGTTCCTTATGGTAAACAGGAATATAGCGCTATTATGAAAGGAATGTTCAGTCTGGATTTGGAACAAGCCGGTACTTTTGCAACTTATAATAAGACAGGATTCAAAAATCTGACAGAAGTTTTGAAGAAACAGGCAATTGAAAACGGAGCGATTGAAATCAATGACCCGTTTATGAAAGACGTAAAAGGAAATCCATACAAATTAATACGTATATCTCCTGAAATTCGTGAAAAAAGAATTGTCGAAACAATTTTGGCATTGAAAAATATTTCAGGCGGAGCTATGCAAACCAGCAATATGGGCGATGTAACTCCCAAATTTATTGTTCTATCAACGTTAAACACAGGTAATCACCCTTTTTCTCATATTGTTTCGGCAAGTGGAAGAAACAATGATATCGTTGATTTGAATATCGATGCATTGAAAGAAGTATTGAATGATTATAAAGATAATATTCGAGGTAATGTATTTATTGGTCGTCGTAGCGGATTTTTTGACAACAAGGCTGATGCATTAAAAACACTGGAAGAAGAATTTCAAAATGTGAAGATTCTTACAGTCAATGAAGCTATTGACCAGTATACAGAGCAATTGAAAAAACAATTGTAATATGAAAGTTTTCAAAATTGATATAACAGCGTGGACTTCAAGTTTTAAATATCCGAATTTGATTTCCGGATTTCAACCTACACTGGAAGTACCGCCGATTAGTACAGTTTTGGGATTAATAAATGCAGCGTCAGGAAGATATTTAAAACACAAAAAAATAAAATTCGGTTATTATTTTGAATTTGCCGCTAAACAAATTGATTTGGAAACCATTTATCAGATTGAAACACACAAAGAAGGTTATCCGATGAGTTCAACAAAAGCAAATGTCATACAACGGGAATTTCTTTTCGACACCCATTTGATTTTATATATTCCTGAAAAAGAAATAGCCGATTATTTCCGGGTGCCTGTATATCCGTTATTATTAGGGAGAAGCAATGATTTGGCTACTGTCAATAAAATAAAAGAAATTGAATTGACAGAGGTAAAAACTGCCAATAAAATAAAAGGGCAAATCGTCCCATTTGAGGAAAACTATTTACCCGGATTAATTCAAGCATTGCCGAAATATTTTTCCGACACTATCCCTCGAAACAATTTAGGAACAGAAGCTTATTCTGTTATTAGTTACAACGCTCACGATATGCCGACAAATTTGTCGGCATATATCGATTATCTGCATTCAAATAGAGAAGTTCATATTTATTTTCATGATATAGATTTTAGTCCTTATTATGAATGACGTCCAAAAAATTGAGGTTCTGGCAAAATCAGAACCTCAGATTTCTCTGAAGCAACATATTCTGGATGGACTGGCTATTTTGGAATTATTAAAAGAAGTATTTCCTAATTTACCCGTTAATGATATTGATTATTTTTGGAAGTTACTCAAAATATCTGTCATTTGTCATGATTTGGGAAAATCACATATTGAATTTCAACGAATGTTGCGTAAATCAGCCAACAAATGGTATCAACAGAGACATGAACTGTATTCTATTCCTTTTATTGAAGCATTGGACATTGATGACGCCGATAAATCGTTGATAAAATTAGTGGTTGCAGGACACCATAAAGATTATAATGAATTATATAGTTTCATTGAACATTCATATAAACAAGAAAAAGTTCACAGTTTTTTATTAGAGATTGAAAACAATAATCAATTTTCTTTTGAAAATGAATTTAATCATTGTTTAAATATCGAATATGCAATTTCTGTATTAAGGGATTTCGATATCAAATTGTCAAAACCAAATGGTATACTGCCTAAAAAATTGATATCGGATTATCGGAAAAATCCTGTTCAGACAGAACATCCTGACTATATTTTGCTTCTATTACTATCAGGCGCATTCAAACAATGCGACCATTTATCATCTGCATTTATTACAACAATCTATTCGTTAAATGATTCCGATTTCCAATTTTTGACAGATAAACAAAAAAAATTAATTGAAAAAGGGTATGATTTTTATCCACATCAACAAGAAGCCTCTGTAACAGAAGGCAGTGTAATATTGACTGCGCCAACCGGTTCCGGAAAAACAGAAACAGCAATGCTATGGCTACAACGACAAATGCAAATATCAGGACAAGGTCGCGTTTTTTATGTATTGCCGTTTACAGCATCCATTAATGCTATGTATGAAAGACTTAAACATGATATCAAAAACCAAAATAAAGTAGGATTGTTACACGGAAAACTATCTTCTTACCTTGATAATTTGACAGAAAGGGAAAATCCCAATATTTCAAAAGAACAACGACATTATTTAACCCGTAAGATTAAAGAGGATTATCAAACGCTTGTTACTCCGTTAAAAATCGTTACGCCATTCCAATTATTGAAACATATTTTTGGAATAAAGGGATTTGAAAAAGGTATATTTGAATGGACTGGAGGGTATTTTATCTTTGATGAAATCCATGCATATAATCCCAACATATTTGCACAAATAATTGTATTAATAGAGTTTGCCGTTAAATATTTGAAAGTGAAAATTCTCATTATGACTGCAACTTTGCCGAAATTTTTAAAAACCGAATTACAAAAATCCATTGGCTCTTACACTGAAATATCGGCAAAAGATGAATTGTATCAGCAATTTACCCGTCATAAAGTAATATTAAAGGACGGTTTATTGTACGAAAATATAAATATTATCCAAACAGATTTGGATAGAGGCAAAAAAGTTTTAGTGGTTTGCAATACTGTAGAACAGTCTCAAAAAGTGTATTCTGAACTAAAATCGAAAAACAAAGTGTTATTACATGGAGGTTTCAATGCTTTTGACAGAAATAAGAAAGAAGATGAACTGGATAAAGATAATGTAAAACTGCTCGTTGGAACGCAAGCGATAGAAGTAAGTTTGGATATTGATTATGATGTCATTTATACGGAACCTGCACCAATTGATGCATTGATTCAACGATTTGGACGAGTAAACAGAAAACGTGAAAAAGGAATCTGTTCTTGTTTTGTCTTTCGAAAAAGAAATGATGTGGACAAATACATTTATAAAAATCAAGAAATAATCGACAAAACTTTGGAAGTTTTAGAATGCTTTAACGAATATATCAGAGAAAAAGACTTGCAAAAGGCTATTGATTATGTCTACCCCAATTGGACAAAAGAAAACAAAGAAGACTTTTTATTGACACGAAATACTTTAAGAGATTATATCAAACAATTGTCGCCGTTTTTATATTCTGAAAAATCAGAGGAAGATTTTTACCGACAATTTGATGGCATTCAAGTATTGCCGGTAAAATTTGAATCTCAATTTAAACGCTATTTGAATGATTGTGAGTTTATAAAAGCTGAATCATTAAAGGTACAAATTACTAAAGCGCGTTTTGCCGGATTGATGCAATCGGGAGATATTCAATTAAAAGAATATGTTTTCGAACTTTCAAACAAAAATAATTTGAGTCGAACAAAATATTTTGTTATTAAACAAAAATATACAGACGATTTGGGATTATTAATAAACGAAAAAGAAGAATAAATTCTTTCGCTATTCTGTATTAATCT
>JAIRLY010000367.1 GCA_031259075.1 Dysgonamonadaceae bacterium
TTTGGAGGCGTATGCTGGATGACTCAGAATTTGCGTTCTACTTATACCATGCAGGGAAATCTAAAACAGGAAATACTCAAAGACAGAAACATAGACAACGATTATAACGCGATCTCTTATTATTACCCCTATGCCAGTGAAACAACTTTTAACAGTCATCCCGAATACGGTTTATTATACACTTGGGGTGCGGCCAATATCGGTACGGCAACAACAGAGGCCGTAAATGCGTTCCCAGGTAGATCCTCCGACCGTCAGGGGATTTGTCCGGACGGATGGGTAATCCCCAGCGATTACGATTTTAATCAATTGGAAAAAGAGATTGCAACTAATCCGTCGCTTTATTCTTCAGAAACAACGCCATTCACATGGGATGAAATGTATGAAAGTATAACCGGCTGGCGTCCAGGCGATGGAAATCCTGCCCAACCTTGGTGGGGACGAACGATGAAAAGTCCTACGACGGTTACGACAACAGTTACTAACGGCGTAAGCAAAATAGACGGCACGGGCTTCAACGCGCTGTTAGTCGGCTACCTCGACAGTGGTAACGTTACCAGTTACGGCGCGAGCACGTACTTCTGGTCCGGTAGCGCCGGTAGCGCTACTGCCGCATGGCGCCGGGGTTTGTACAGTAGCGTTTCCGGTACAAGTCGCGGCTCTAGCAATAAGTGCTTCTCGTTTAGCGTCAGGTGCAAGAAATAAAAAAGTGTTACAGTTCATTGGTTGTACCTTTTGCAGGGATAAGAAATAATTATCCCTGCAACCCATAGGGTGGCATCCTGCCGGAATGCAGGGTGAATCTCTGCAAACCTTTTCAAAACTGAAAATAAATAAACGATTGAAGGTCGGCTGTGATAAATTGGTATATAATGAATATCAACAGCGCCGCAACGACAGCCATTGCGCACAAGGGCATTTGGGCAAAAGAAAGGCGGTAGCGCCGTTTGAAATTTTCAGGTAACCAATGAATCAACAAACCGATGAGTATTAGGGAGAATACGTATCTGTATTCATAAATGACAGCGCCTGTGTGTGAAAAATTCCATTTGCCTCCAATTTGAGCAATCATATTTTGAGCGGTGTCCCACGCAATTTGATTCGACTCGGCCGGATCAAGATTCGATCCGGAACGGAAAAATAAACGGGTAAAAGAAATAAATACAAAAGTTTGAAAAACAGCCCAACACTTTCCTAAATATTGAAAGGAATGTTTTCCATGTGTTACGGTATGCAGTAGCCGGATAGATGTTCCAATCAAAATAGCGCCGATCCAAACGACCGCAATATTGAATACCGGCGATGGAAAGATTATTTTAATCAATAAACAAAAGATTGACAAGGAAATAAGAAAAAAAGTCTGCTTGTAAATATCTCCTTTTTTCCAAAAATTATAAACGATAATTCCTAAACCGTTCAATCCGCCCCAAATCATGAAATTCCAACTTGTACCATGCCAAAGCCCTCCGATAAGCATTGTATTTATAAGATTCAGGTTTGTGTTTATCCGTTTCCTTTTTTCAGGATATTTATAAAAAAGAAAATAAAGGCTTCCTAATATCAACACGATTGCCGATCCTATCCAAATATTGCCGGAAAGAATGAGCGCTATCAATGAAATGGTGACAATCAACAAATAAGTAGCAAAAGTTGCATTCCGGTTTCCTCCCAATGGAATGTACAAATAATCTTGCAACCATTTGGAAAGTGAAATATGCCAGCGTTTCCAGAAATTTCCGGGATTTGTCGCTTTGTAAGGAGAATCGAAATTTTTCGGCAAATAAAATCCCATCAACATAGCGACTCCGATTGCAATGTCGGTATAACCTGAAAAATCGGCATAGACTTGTAAAGAATAACCGAATAAAGCGATCAGATTTTCAAAACCGGAAAACATGGTCGGATTGGCAAAAATTCGGTCGATGAAATTAACCGCTATGTAATCGCTTAAAATGATTTTTTTGGCCAATCCGTTTAGAATCCAAAAAATGGCTAATCCGAATTGCTTTCTTCCCAAATGATATTTTTTGCAAATCTGAGGAACAAACTCATTGGCTCTTACAATGGGACCGGCTACTAATTGAGGGAAAAAACTGACATAAAACCCAAAATTCAAGATTTTTTCCACCGGCTTAATCCGTTCCCTGAATACATCCATTAAATAACTGATATTCTGAAATGTATAGAAAGAAATTCCTACCGGCAATAAAATATTTGAGACGTCGAATTTATCTTTTCCGCTCAGTAGATTTCCCGTCCATGCAAAAACGTCAAAAATATGTAACTGTATTCCGAAAACATTGTTGATTACATCGGTGATGAAATAGGCATATTTGAAATAACAGAGAAAAAACAAATTGACTGTTAAACCAATAAGTAAATTCCATTTTTTCCGTCTTTCTTCACCGGATTGATAAATACGCTTCGCTTGAAAGAAATTGAATATTGTGGTAAATAATAAGATCAAGACGAATAACCCGCTTGTTTTATAATAAAAAAATAAACTGATAAAAAAGAGGAAGGAATTTCTCAGCAATATTTTGTTTTGCAACAAAGCGAAGCCTGCAAATACGAATGCAAAAAAAGCCCAGAAATAAAATTGAGTAAATAAAAGCGGCGAATGAGAATCAAAAGCAAAGATATTATGAAAAAAATCGGATATCATAACTTTTATTTGGAGTCAATTTGTTTATAATAATCAACCAGTGCATTGTAGAACATATCGCCGATCAAAAAGTATCCTTCTTTTTTGAAGTGGACTTTGTCGACTTTCGCTAAGCCTTCTTTTTGCCAAGTTCGCATCGTTCCTAAACCGCCCATCAACGAGAAAAGATCCCAAACGCCTCCTTGATGCTCCTCCGCCAATTTATAAAAAGCTTTTTTGGCAACAGGGCCGTTTCGATTAACGGCATATTTTCTACGGGAAATTTTTCTATAAGAATCATTATTTGTGATAAAAATATAGGCACAATGGGGATTGACTCGTTCTATTTTCGCAATCAATTCATTATAGTTTTGCCGGAATGTTTCTTCTGAAAAATCTTTCGAAGAGGCGTCGTTTATTCCGATGGCAAAAATAATCAGATCGGGATTCAATAGATGAAGTTCTTCTTCAAAATTTTCGCTGCCTAAATAAGAAGGGACTGAAGCGCCATTCACTCCGATGGCATGATAAACAATACCGGGAGTTTCTTTTTCCGGAATAAATCCGTTGACAACAAACGTATGAGGAATTGTATCTTTTTGGATAAATCCGATACAAAAAGAATAATCCGGTCGAGGCAAATTAAAGAGATAAGTTTTACTTATTAGATCCAAATTTCCCTCTATGGTATCATTATCGTAATAAAGAATCGGGACAACACCATCGCTTCCGTCAATCGTGTAACCCAACAACCGAAGCCGGTCGAATTCCCATCTTAAAAAGTGGTCCGTATTAAGCGAAACATTGATTTGAGCCGAAGGATCATTGGTATAAACTGCAATTCCGCCCATTCCCAACGGGATTTCTCTATTTCGTTGTACATTTCGTGCAACTTTCCATTCACCGGAATAAGTCACTTTATAATTGGCCGGATTATTGGTCTTTGCCACAGAAAAGGGAAAAATAAATCCTCTGGAAGTCTGAAATTCGGCATTAATAGCATCCAAATTTTGGCGCACCTGATGTGAAAAAAAGTCTGCTTGTACATGAGAACCTCCAATATGTAAGATATTGATTTTTCCTTCGCCGAATTTAATTAAAGTATCTATTTTTTGAAAAAAATTGTTTAAACGTGTTGAATCCCGCCCCGGAACTTGAATGTTTTTGTAATTATAATTCATGAAACCATACAGAGGTGCGTATGTTTTGCAAAATTCGACGTTCGTCCGTTGAGCCGTCAACTGGGTATAAAAACCAAATAAAAATAAAATTAGCGCTAATTTTCTCATCTATATTCCCAAATTTTCTTTATCCTTTTTAAAATTATAATAATCATAGTAAATCATCAACGATTCATAAAATAAATCGGCTATTTTTTCTGTTCCTTTTATACTGAAATGGATATAATCGGGAGCCGCTAAAGGCGGATTATTTTTTACCCATTCAATCATCGAATTTTGTCCGCCCATTACTTCATACATATTCCAAAAAGCGATGTTATTTTGTAATGCGGCCTCTTTCAAAGCTTCTATTATTTTTGCCAGATAAGGATAAGATTGTAATTTACCGTTTATCTTGGTTGACATATCAGCGGGGCCTAATAATATTATTTTAGCCTTTGGACATAATCGTTTAAGAAGAGCGATTTGATCTGACATTTTCGTTTTGTAGTTCTCTACCGACTTTTTGTTTCTGATTGCAGGCGTCATATTCCCTCCAAATTCCAATAAAATCATCCGTGTGTTCAATTCCTGAAGCATATCGCCTAAAACAGTCGAATCCATAGTCGTGAAAAATGTTCCGGAACTGCCTCTGAATGGAATATTATCTACCGCTATTCCGGTCGTTCCATCTAACGCCATTCCATAAATTTCTCCTAAACCATGCAATTGCAACGTAAAATTCTTTACCGGCTTATCTAATTCCCATGTTAAAATCTTTACCGGCCTATTTTCATTTTTCATTTTTTGTTTTACAATTTTATGATTGGAAATGACTAAATCGGCTCTGAAATTGGAGCTGGGATATCCCACAAACAATCTGATTTTCTGAAATTCTTTTACATTCTCAAATGTTTGTTTCCAGTTTCGTACTTGTACGGAAATAAAACTTTCTCCCGAAACTATTCCCACCTGACCTAAAGCGCCGTAACGTTTGTTCGGTAGTTCATTTTGAAGATTTCCCGAAATGATATAACGTTCGATATTGTCAGAAGCGGACTGAACAACCGAGGAAGACGGTATCAGTTGAACGGCAGGCAATAATCCGGGCCCTTTCCCCCCGAATTTTTCCTGTAATTTTTGCCGGATGTATCCTGTAATGCGATCGCCTTCGATTTGAGAGTCTCCATAATGCAGGATACGAATCGTTTCGTTTTGTTTTTCGCAAATATCAAAGCATTTAAACAGATCATCAAAATAATCCCAATGATCATTGGGAAGGTGGATTCGGGAAGGATGATTTTGAAAAAAATTGATATAAAATGCAAGAGAATCGTCATAAGCCGTTT
>JAIRLY010000368.1 GCA_031259075.1 Dysgonamonadaceae bacterium
GTAACGTTCATCAATATCAATACCGCTGTCTATCAGAAACCGGCGGTATTCTTCTTCAAAACCGATGTCCTGCCTTTTCAGGCAGTGGTTGCGCGGAGTCTGTTCGCTCCGCAGGTCGTTGACCTGCGGTTATGAAAATTGCGTCCTTTCAGGCCGCCGTAACGTCCTTTCGCCCTTTCGCGCTTTCGTGCTTTCGCCCTTTCGTGCTTTCGTGCTTCGGAGCAGTGAAGACGGGTGACGATACGCCCCGAAGAAGGGTGCCTTCCGTTTTGGAGAATAGGGGATGTCCTTTCGCGCTTTCGTCCTTTCGTGCTTTCGCGCTTTTTGCCCCCAATCGCTTCGCTTCATTGGGGGTTATTCATATTGAAAGCCTTCGGCCTTCCTTTTTTTGTCTTTTATCCAAGCTAATTCTTTTTCATAGCGCCTCAAATTCGTCGTTTTTACCGGACAGTGGCGTGAAATAATGTAAAAAAAAATAATTTCGTTTGCCTATATTTAAACTTTGCATTATCTTTGCAAACTGAAAATAAATCAAATAATAATTAATTAAAATACATTCAAAATTAACAGTCAAAAAAAAATTATGATTATTGTTCCATTAAAGGAAGGCGAGAACATTGAAAGAGCCTTAAAAAAATTCAAGAGAAAATTTGAAAAAACAGGGGTCACAAAGGAACTTAGAAAAAGACAAGCTTTTACTAAACCTTCTGTTGAAAAAAGAAAACAAAAAATCCACGCAGTTTACGTTCAAAAACTTCACCAAGAGGAAGAATAACTATATAAACAATGAAAAGAAGGAGAAAATAAAAAATATTTTCTTTGTTTTTTTTCGTATTTCTTATTTTTTCATTAACTTCGTAGCATTAACAATTAAGAAGTTATGTTGATTGAATCATTCTTGCGATATTTACAAAATGAGAAAAATTATTCTTCCCATACCGTAGAAGCGTATAAGAATGATTTGCAGTGTTTTAAACAATTTGTCAGTGGAGATGAAACATTCAATCCACGAACGATTGATGCTGTAATTGTTCGGCGATGGATTGTTTCATTAATGGAAGAAGAATATTCGCCGCTTTCCGTTAATCGGAAATTAAGTTCTTTGAAATCATTTTTTAAATACTTATGTAAATATAAAGAAATAGAAATCAGTCCTGTAAAAAAAATTGTAGGACCAAAAACAAATAAACCGCTTCCTTATTTTGTAAAAGATGCAGAAATGGAACGGTTGCTTATGAGATTAGAAACAGAAGATACTTTTGAAGGGAAGCGCGACAGGGCCATTTTAGATCTATTTTACAGTACGGGCATACGTTGTGCGGAATTAGTAGGATTAAGCGATGAAGATGTTGATTTCGGAACCCAGTTAATAAAGGTAACCGGCAAACGAAACAAACAACGTTTGGTTCCGTTTTCAAAACCATTAAAAGAAGTTTTACAAATTTATTTGACAACGAGAAACGAAAAAATTCAAGTGGGAGACAAGCAAAGATTTTTTGTGCGCAAAAACGGTTGTTCTTTATCGAATAGCGTAGTTTATCACATTGTGAAAAAAAGATTATCGGAAGCGCCCAATCTGTCAAAAAAAAGTCCTCACGTATTAAGACATACATTTGCAACAAGTATGTTAAACAATGGAGCGGATTTGAATGCGGTCAAAGAAATATTGGGACATGCAAGTCTTTCCTCTACCGAAGTTTATACACATACAACTTTTGAAGAATTAAAAAAAGCGTATCATCAGGCTCATCCAAGGGCCTAAAAACAAAAGGAGGTTTTTATGGAAATCACGATTCATTCAATTCATTTTGAGGCGAGTAAACAATTGGAAGCATTTATCAGAAAAAAAGTAACCCGTTTATCAAAATTCAACGATGGAGTATTGAGAGCAGACGTGTCGTTGAAAGTTATAAAACCGGAAACCAATGCGAATAAAGATGCTTCTATAAAACTATTTTCTCCGGGACATGATTTTTTTGTACAGGAAGTTGCCGATACTTTTGAAGAAGCAATCGACAGGTGTGTTGACAAATTAGAACGACAGGTCGTGAAATTTAAAGAAAAGCAAAACGCTAAAAAATAAGGCCTAACCGGATAAAAAAAACTCAGAAAGTTTGGTCGTTCCAAAAATAATATGTACTTTTGCAACCGTTTCAATTTTTACATACGATTGATTGAGACGGTTGCTTGTTTTGTAAATAAAATGCCTCTTTAGCTCAGTTGGCCAGAGCACGTGATTTGTAATCTCGGGGTCGTTGGTTCGAATCCGACAAGAGGCTCAAAATTGGGTAGTTACCAGAGTGGCCAAATGGGGCTGACTGTAACTCAGCTGGCTTACGCCTTCGGTGGTTCGAATCCATCACTGCCCACGAGAGAATTAAGCGTTATGAACTAAGAGTTAAGAAAGAAAAAAATTAAGAAGAAACATTCTGCAAGAATGTTATACTTGTATGATCTGTAAATGTATAATTCTTAGTTTTCACGTTTTTAGTTCCAACAAGCGGAAGTAGCTCAGTCGATAGAGCATTAGCCTTCCAAGCTGAGGGTCGCGGGTTTGAGTCCCGTCTTCCGCTCCGAATGTTGCCTGTGTAGCTCAGCGGTAGAGCACTTCCTTGGTAAGGAAGAGGTCCCGAGTTCAAGTCTCGGCACCGGCTCAAGAAATATATTCATTGTTAAAATAAAAAAAAGATCAATAAATTAAAATTATGGCAAAAGAACATTTTAACCGGTCGAAACCTCACGTTAACATCGGTACAATCGGTCATGTTGACCACGGTAAAACTACTTTGACAGCTGCTATTACTACCGTTTTAGCAAAAAAAGGTCTTTCGGAAGTACGCTCATTCGATTCTATTGATAATGCCCCGGAAGAAAAAGAAAGAGGTATTACAATTAATACTGCTCACGTTGAATATGAAACAGCCAACCGTCACTATGCACACGTAGATTGTCCGGGTCATGCCGACTATGTGAAGAACATGGTTACCGGAGCAGCTCAGATGGACGGTGCTATTATTGTTGTAGCAGCTACGGATGGTCCTATGCCTCAAACGCGTGAACATATTCTTTTAGCTCGTCAGGTAAATGTTCCTAAGTTGGTGGTCTTCATGAATAAAGTAGATATTGTCGACGACCCCGAAATGTTGGAACTTGTGGAAATGGAAATGAGAGAACTTCTTGATTTTTACGAATTTGACGGTGATAATACTCCTGTAATACAAGGTTCGGCTTTAGGCGGCTTAAACGGAGTTCCCGAATGGGAAGAAAAAATTGTGGAATTGATGGATGCTGTAGACACTTGGATTCCTCTTCCTCCGCGCGATATAGATAAACCTTTCTTAATGCCTGTTGAAGACGTATTTTCTATCACCGGGCGCGGAACGGTTGCTACCGGTCGTATCGAAACAGGTATCATCAAAACAGGCGAAGAAGTTCAAATTATCGGTTTAGGCGCTGAAGGCAAAAAATCGGTAGTTACAGGTGTTGAAATGTTCCGTAAGATTTTGGATGAAGGCCAAGCCGGCGACAATGTAGGTTTGTTGCTTCGCGGTATCGACAAAGACGAAGTAAAACGCGGAATGGTTATCACTCATCCGAATAAAGTAAAACCTCACACAAAAGTAAAAGCGGAGGTATATATCCTGAAAAAAGAAGAAGGAGGACGTCATACACCGTTCCATAATAAATATCGTCCTCAATTTTATATTCGCACATTAGACGTAACCGGTGAAATTACTCTTCCCGAAGGAACTGAAATGGTAATGCCCGGCGATAATGTGACTATTGAAATCGAATTGATTTACCCGGTTGCCTGTAGCGAAGGGCTTCGTTTTGCAATACGCGAAGGAGGACGTACGGTAGGAGCAGGTCAAATCACCGAAATCATTGAGTAAAATAAAAAATGAGGAAAATGAACAAGCGAAAATCTTTTTCATTTTCTTCATTATGAATACACGGGTTTAGCTCAGTCGGTAGAGCATCGGTCTCCAAAACCGAGGGTCGAGAGTTCAAGTCTTTCAACCCGTGCATATAATCACAAGAGATATGAAGAAGATTATTAATTATATAAAAGAGATTTATAACGAACTTGTACATAAGGTTTCTTGGCCTACTCGGCAGGAATTGTCAAGTAGCACTATTGTTGTTATGATTGCTTCCCTTATTATGGCAGTAGTGATATTTGCAATTGATTTCAGTTTTGAGAGTTTAGTTGCATTCTTTTACAGTAAAGTTTATTAAAATTCAAGACAAATGTCTGAAAATGAAAAGAAATTTTATGTTCTTCGAGCTGTCAACGGCAAAGAGAATAAAGTGAAAGAATATCTTGAAGCGGAGATCAAAAATCGTAATCTACAAGATTATATTACACAGGTCATTATCCCTACAGAGAAGATAATTCAAAATCGTAATGGAAAAAAGATCTATAAAGAACGTGCATTTCTTCCGGGTTACATTATTATTGAAGCTGTTTTAGTAGGCGAGGTAGTGCATTTCCTGAAAAGTATCAATTTTGTAATCGGTTTTTTAGGCGGCGGTGGTAAACCAGTACCATTGCGTCCTGCGGAAGTAAGCCGGATTTTGGGTAAAGTGGATGAATTGCAGGAACAACCCGAAGAATTTGAAATTGATTATGTGATTGGAGAAACCGTTAAAATTAATTTTGGCCCTTTCACCGGCTTCCACGGTGAAATAGAAGATATTTATCCGGATAAGAAAAAAATCAAGGTAATGGTCAAAATATTTGGACGGAAGAGTCCCTTGGAATTAGGGTATTTACAAGTTGAAAAAGAATAGTACGATTTAGGTTACGCTTTATCGATTCTTTTATTCGTTATCAGTGTTTACAAACTAAATTTATTTAACAATGGCGAAAGAGATTGCTGGACAGCTAAAATTACAGATTAAAGGAGGAGCTGCAAACCCTTCTCCCCCCGTAGGGCCTGCATTGGGTTCAAAGGGTATCAATATTATGGAGTTTTGCAAGCAATTTAATGCCAGGACCCAAGACAAAGCAGGTAAGGTATTACCGGTTGTAATTACTTACTATGTAGACAAGTCTTTCGATTTTATTGTAAAAAATCCTCCTGTGGCCATCCAATTATTGGAAGCGACAAAATTAAAAGGAGGATCGGCAGAGCCAAATCGCAAGAAAGTAGCTGAAATTACCTGGGATCAGGTAAAAACAATTGCCGAAGATAAAATGGTGGACTTGAATTGTTTCTCTGTAGAATCTGCCATGAAAATGGTTGCAGGAACAGCAAGAAGTATGGGTATAGCAGTTAAAGGGACTTTCCCTGAAAAATAATAAAAAAACTTCAATAGAGATATGAGTAAACTTACAAAAAAACAGAAGTTGGCTTTGAGCAAAGTTGAAGCAGGGAAAACATATACACTTAAAGAAGCGTCCGCATTAGTAAAAGAAGTAAACTATTGCAAATTCGACGCATCGGTCGATATTGACGTTCGATTAGGTGTTGATCCCCGTAAAGCTAACCAAATGGTAAGAGGTGTGGTTTCGTTGCCGCACGGAACAGGTAAGCAAGTTAGGGTTCTCGCATTGGTTAATCCCGAACAGGAAGTTGCCGCTAAAGAAGCAGGCGCCGACTTTGTAGGTCTTGATGAATACATAGAAAAAATTAAAGGGGGCTGGACGGATATTGATGTTATCATTACCCAGCCGGCTATCATGGGTAAAATCGGCGCTTTAGGTAGAATATTAGGCCCGCGTGGTTTAATGCCTAATCCGAAAAGCGGTACGGTTACCGGTGATGTCGCAACTGCCGTTAAAGAAGTAAAACAAGGTAAAATCGACTTTAAAGTAGATAAAGCCGGTATTGTGCATACTTCAATCGGTAAAGTATCTTTTACGGAAGATCAAATCCGCGATAATGCCAAAGAATTTGTGGCTACATTGATCAAGTTAAAACCGACTGCTGCCAAGGGAACGTATGTGAAAAGTGTTTATCTTTCAAGTACTATGAGTCCGGGTATTAAAATAGACCCTAAATCGGTAGATGAAAATTAAAAAGAGCGAATTATGAGAAAGGAAGATAAATCCGCTGTTATTAAACAGATCGCACATATTGTAGGTGAATATACTAACTTCTACTTAACTGACATTGCTACATTAAATGCAGCAAAAACAAGCAGTTTGAGAAGAGAGTGTAATAAACAGGATATTAAACTGGTGGTTGTAAAAAACACTTTGTTTAAGAAAGCTTTGGAACAGGTAAAAGGAGATTTTTCCGCATTGGATCCTGCTTTGAAAGGGAATACGGCTATTATGTTTTCAAATAATGCCAATAGCCCCGCAAAATTGATTAAGACATTTGCGAAAGGGACGGATATTCCCCGCTTAAAAGCAGCTTATGTACAAGAAGGATTCTATATCGGATCCGGAAATCTTGATTTATTGGTTTCTATCAAGAGTAAAAATGAACTTATCGGTGACGTTATTGCCTTGTTGCAATCGCCGGTCAAGAATGTTATTTCAGCTCTTAATTCGGGTGGACAAACCATCCATGGAGTTTTAAAAACTCTTTCAGAAAAATGAAAATGAACTGTGAATTTTGAACTTTTGTTCACATATTCATCGTTTATAAATAAAATTAATTATCAAACACATTAAATTATACAAAAATGGCAGATTTGAAAGTTTTTGCTGAACAATTAGTAAATTTGACCGTAAAGGAAGTAAATGAACTTGCTGAGATTCTTAAATCAGAATATGGTATTGAACCTGCTGCAGCAGCTGTTGCCGTAGCCGCAGGTCCTGTGGCTGCTGCCGAAGCTGTTGAAGAAAAAACATCTTTCGATGTAGTTCTGAAAGGAGCAGGTGCAAATAAATTGGCTATCGTGAAATTAGTAAAAGAATTAACCGGTCTTGGTTTGAAAGAAGCAAAAGATATCGTAGATAGCGCTCCGGCTCCATTAAAAGAAGGTATATCCAAAGATGAAGCAGAGGCATTGAAGAAATCGTTAGAAGAGGCAGGAGCAGAAGTTGAGCTTAAGTAACGATTGCTCTATTTAGATCTATGGTTAAGAATCTTCAAAAGGAGGTTCTTAACCTTTTTGCGTATTCCTATGTAAAAAAAGAAAAGAATGAAATAAATGAAAGGAATGAAGAAAATAATTTTTCTTTTTTAATTCATTTCTATGTTTTTATTCTCTTCAATTCTTTCATTTATTCATTAATAATTGAGTTCCAAATTTCGCAATAAATGTCTTCTATAACAAACAACAATCAGAGAATAAATTTTGCTTCGATTAAAAATCCTTTTGAATATCCGGATTTTCTCGAAGTACAATTAAAGTCGTTTCAAGACTTTCTTCAATTAGATACTCCTCCCGAAAAGAGAAAAAATGAGGGTTTATACAAGGTATTTGCTGAAAATTTTCCAATAGCAGATACACGTAATAACTTTGTGCTTGAATTTTTAGATTATTTTATTGATCCGCCTCGCTATACGATCGATGAATGTATTGAACGCGGATTAACTTACAGCGTCCCGTTAAAAGCCAAATTAAAACTCTATTGTACAGATCCGGATCATGAAGATTTTGATACGGTAATTCAGGATGTGTATTTAGGGCCAATTCCTTACATGACCGAAAAAGGAACTTTTGTAATCAATGGGGCGGAACGTGTTGTAGTATCGCAATTACATCGTTCTCCGGGTGTTTTCTTCGGACAAAGTTTACATTCCAACGGAACAAAATTATATTCGGCTCGAATCATTCCATTCAAAGGTTCTTGGATCGAATTTGCGACTGATATAAATAATGTAATGTACGCTTATATTGATCGTAAAAAGAAATTACCCGTTACTACACTTTTAAGAGCAATTGGATTTGAAAGTGATAAAGATATTCTGGAAATATTCAATCTGGCTGAAGAAATTAAAGTAAATAAAACCAATCTCACGAAAGCAATCGGACGAAAACTGGCGGCACGTGTTTTAAAAACATGGGTAGAAGATTTCGTAGATGAAGATACAGGTGAAGTGGTTTCTATCGAACGAAATGAAGTTTTGATTGATCGTGAAGTAGTTATCGAGTCCAATCATATCGAAGCCATTTTGGATTCCGGTGTTCAAACCGTTTTGTTGCATCGCGAAGATCAAAATCTTTCTGATTATGCTATTATATACAATACTTTACAAAAAGACCCCAGCAATTCGGAACGCGATGCGGTTGTATATATCTACCGTCAGCTTCGGAGCGCAGATCCGGCCGATGACGCAAGTGCAAGAGAAGTGATTCAAAACCTGTTTTTCTCCGAAAAACGGTACGATCTGGGCGAAGTGGGTCGTTACCGGATCAATAAAAAATTGAATTTGACGACTTCCGTTGATGTAAAAGTTCTTACGAAAGAAGATATCATTGAAATCATCAAATATTTGATCGAACTTATTAATTCAAAAGCCAATGTAGACGATATCGACCACTTAAGCAACCGTCGTGTCCGTACCGTTGGCGAACAATTATACAACCAGTTTGGTATTGGCTTGGCGCGTATGGCACGCACGATCCGCGAACGCATGAATGTTCGTGATAATGAAGTATTTACACCGATAGATTTAATCAATGCAAAAACAATATCTTCCGTTGTTAATACTTTTTTCGGCACCAATGCTTTATCCCAATTTATGGATCAAACCAATCCTCTGGCAGAAATTACGCATAAACGCCGTATGTCGGCTTTAGGACCCGGAGGTCTGTCTCGTGAACGCGCCGGATTCGAAGTCCGAGACGTGCACTACACCCACTATGGCCGTTTATGTCCAATTGAAACGCCGGAAGGTCCGAATATCGGTTTAATTTCTTCTCTTTGCGTATATGCAAAAATCAATGATCTCGGATTTATTGAAACGCCCTATCGTAAAGTCAATAACACAAAAGTTGATCTTTCTCCCGATGGTATTATTTATTTAACGGCAGAAGAAGAAGAAGCAAAAATTATTGCTCAAGGAAATGCACTATTAAATGACAAGGGAACTTTTATTCGTAATCGTGTAAAATCACGCCAGGATGCGGATTATCCTATTGTTGGTCCTAACGAAGTAGAATTGATGGACGTTTCGCCTACTCAAATCGCTTCGATTGCCGCTTCATTAATCCCTTTCTTGGAACACGACGACGCGAACCGCGCATTGATGGGATCCAACATGATGCGCCAGGCAGTTCCATTGTTACTCCCCGAAGCGCCAATTGTAGGCACCGGTGTTGAGAGCCAATTGATTAAGGATTCCCGTACACAAATTACAGCTGAAGGCCCCGGTGAAATTATTTATGTCGATGCCACAAGAATCGATGTTAAATATGACCGAACCGAAGAAGAGGATTTTGTAAGTTTCGAGTCGGCTGTCAAATCTTATCACATCCCGAAATTTAGAAAGACGAATCAAAATACAACCGTTGACTTGCGTCCGATTATACGGAAAGGCGATCGAGTAGGGAAAAATCAGATTCTGACGGAAGGTTATTCAACTGAAAATGGAGAATTAGCATTAGGAAAGAATCTGAAAGTAGCATTCATGCCATGGAAAGGATACAATTTCGAAGATGCGATCGTTATTAGCGAGCGTGTCGTGCGGGAAGATATATTTACATCCGTCCATGTAGACGAATACATCTTGGAAGTTCGCGAAACAAAACGGGGAGTTGAAGAATTAACAAACGACATTCCGAACGTAAGTGAAGAAGCTACAAAAGATTTGGATGAAAACGGCATCATTCGCTTGGGAGCCAAAATAGAACCGGGCGATATTCTGATCGGTAAAATTACACCGAAAGGAGAATCCGATCCGTCGCCGGAAGAAAAATTGCTTCGCGCTATTTTCGGGGAAAAAGCCGGTGATGTAAAAGATGCTTCTTTGAAAGCCTCTCCCTCGTTGAGAGGAGTTGTTATCGGAAGAAATCTGTTTTCAAAAGCAGCTAAAAAAGGAAGTGGTAAAGCCCGGTTGAGTAATAAAGCGCGGCTTCCTCAATTAGACGACGAATTTGAAGAAAAAGTAAACGAATTAAAAGCCGTTCTGGTTGACAAACTTCTGGTGCTCACCGATGGAAAAATATCTTTAGGTGTAAAAGATTTCATGGGTGTCGAATTGATACCTAAAGGCGCAAAATTTATAAAAGAAGACTTGAATAAAATAGACTATACATCAGTTCAAGTTTCCAAATGGACAATCGATCCTTTAAAAAACAATTTAATTCGCAGCTTGATTGTTAATTACCTGAAAAAGTATAAAGAATTAGATGCTGAATTAAGACGCCAAAAATTTGATTATACAATCGGCGATGAACTTCCAACCGGTATTATTCAGATGGCAAAAGTATATATTGCCAAAAAACGTAAATTACAGGTAGGCGATAAGATGGCCGGTCGCCATGGAAATAAAGGAATTGTATCCAAAATTGTAAGAGACGAAGATATGCCGTTTTTGGAAGATGGAACAATTGTAGACATTGTATTGAATCCGTTGGGAGTGCCTTCCCGTATGAACTTAGGACAAATATTTGAAACGGTTTTAGGGTGGGCCGGTAAAAATTTGGATGTTAAATTTGCCACGCCTATTTTTGATGGAGCTTCGTTAGACGATTTAAATAAATGGACCGACCAAGCAGGTCTTCCCCGTTACGGTAAAACACACCTTTATGATGGCGGAACCGGCGAAAAATTTGACCAGCCTGCTACTGTAGGCATAATCTATATGCTGAAACTGGGGCACATGGTTGATGATAAAATGCACGCTCGTTCTATTGGTCCGTATTCCTTGATTACCCAACAACCCTTGGGAGGTAAAGCTCAATTTGGAGGACAACGTTTTGGAGAAATGGAAGTTTGGGCGCTGGAAGCTTTCGGTGCATCTTTTATCCTTCAGGAAGTGCTTACCATAAAATCGGATGATGTAGTAGGCCGCGCCAAAGCATACGAAGCAATTGTGAAAGGCGATCCGATGCCAACGCCGGGTATTCCCGAATCATTGAATGTATTGTTGCACGAAATGAGAGGTTTGGCATTGAATATTACGTTAGAATAATAATATAATTAAAAATTAAGAATGAAAAATAAAGGATTAAAAAAAATTCTATTTTGTACAATTCTTAATTCTTAACTCAAAAAGAATATGGCTTTCAGAAAAGAAAATAAGGCAAAAAATAGTTTTACGAAAATATCTATCGGATTAGCATCGCCTGATGAAATCTCGGGGCAATCCAGTGGAGAAGTTTTGAAACCGGAGACAATTAATTACCGCACTTATAAACCGGAACGAGATGGTTTGTTCTGCGAACGTATTTTTGGTCCTGTAAAGGATTACGAGTGTCATTGCGGTAAATACAAGCGAATCCGTTACAAAGGAATCGTCTGCGATCGTTGTGGCGTAGAAGTCACAGAAAAAAAAGTACGTCGCGAACGAATGGGACATATCAGTTTGGTAGTTCCCGTAGCTCATATTTGGTATTTCCGTTCATTACCGAACAAAATAGGTTATTTACTCGGATTACCGACTAAAAAGTTGGATTCCGTGATTTATTACGAACGTTACGTGATTATTCAACCGGGAGTTGCTCAAGGAAAAAACACTTATGATTTACTTTCGGAAGAAGAATATCTGGAAATTTTGGATAATCTTCCTGCCGGTAATCAACAATTGGATGATACCGATCCGAATAAATTCATTGCTAAAATGGGTGCGGAAGCCGTTTATGATCTTTTAGTTCGTTTGGATTTAGATGCCCTTTCTTACGAATTACGTCATAAAGCCGGCAATGATGCTTCCCAGCAAAGAAAAAACGAAGCGTTAAAACGGTTGCAAGTAGTAGAATCTTTCCGGATGTCGTCGAAAGACAAAAGTCGCCCGGAGATATCGAGAGACAAAAATCGTCCGGAATGGATGATTATAAAAGTAGTTCCGGTAATTCCACCCGAATTGCGGCCTTTAGTTCCATTAGATGGCGGACGATTTGCTACTTCGGACCTGAACGATTTATATCGCCGTGTAATTATTCGTAACAACCGTTTGAAAAGACTTATTGATATTAAAGCGCCGGAAGTAATTTTACGAAATGAAAAACGAATGCTTCAAGAATCGGTCGACTCTTTGTTTGACAATTCCCGCAAATCCAGCGCAGTAAAAACAGACGCCAATCGACCTTTAAAATCGTTGTCCGACAGCTTGAAAGGCAAACAAGGACGCTTCCGTCAAAATTTGCTGGGTAAACGGGTGGATTATTCGGCGCGTTCGGTAATTGTTGTAGGCCCTGAATTGAAAATGCACGAATGTGGTATTCCCAAAAATATGGCTGCCGAACTCTATAAGCCATTTATTATTCGTAAACTGATTGACCGCGGTATTGTCAAAACAGTGAAATCGGCTAAAAAAATCGTAGATCGTAAAGAACCCGTTGTTTGGGATATTTTAGAATACGTGATGAAAGGTCATCCCGTTCTTTTGAACCGTGCACCGACTTTGCATCGTTTGGGAATTCAAGCTTTCCAGCCTAAATTGATTGAAGGAAAAGCTATTCAGTTGCACCCGCTTTCCTGTACGGCTTTTAATGCCGACTTCGACGGCGACCAAATGGCAGTTCATCTTCCTTTGGGGAACGAAGCGATTTTGGAAGCGCAAATGTTGATGTTGGCTTCTCACAATATACTAAACCCGGCGAATGGAGCGCCGGTTACCGTTCCTTCACAAGACATGGTTTTAGGACTGTTTTATATTACCAAATTGCGTAAAGGCGCTAAGGGCGCCAACCTGAAATTTTACGGACCGGAAGAAGCCATTATTGCCTACAACGAAAGAAAAGTAGATGTTCATGCGCCGATCAAAATATATGTCGATGATGTGGATAAAGACGGAAATCCGATCAATCACATCATTGAAACTTCCGTTGGTCGTGTTATGGTGAACGAATTTGTTCCGAGAGAAGTGGGATATATCAATGAAGAATTATCCAAAAAATCGCTACGAGACATTATCGGTAAAGTGATTAAAATTTGCGGTGTAGCAAGAACCGCCCAATTCTTGGACGACATCAAGAATTTAGGTTATACAATGGCTTTTAAAGGCGGATTATCTTTCAACTTGGAAGACATTATCATCCCGAAAGAAAAAGAAACGCTTGTTCAGGAAGGATATGATGAAGTAGAACAAATTCTGAATAACTACAATATGGGGATTATCACCTATAATGAGCGTTACAATCAGATTATTGATACTTGGACGCATGTCAACTCCCGTTTATCGGATATTCTGATGAAGCAACTCCGCGAAGATGATCAAGGGTTCAATTCTGTTTTTATGATGTTGGAATCCGGAGCGCGCGGTAGCAAAGAACAAATTCGTCAGTTGTCGGGGATGCGCGGATTAATGGCAAAACCACAAAAATCAGGCGCCGAAGGCGGGCAAATCATAGAAAATCCAATTCTTTCTAACTTTAAAGAAGGATTGTCGGTGTTGGAGTATTTTATTTCCACACACGGTGCACGTAAAGGTTTGGCGGATACGGCTTTGAAAACAGCGGATGCAGGTTATCTGACGCGTCGCTTGGTTGATGTTTCCCACGATGTGATTATCAATGAGGAAGACTGCGGTACATTGCGCGGTCTGATTGCGACGGAATTGAAAAACAATGACGATGTGGTTGCTTCGCTCTACGAACGTATTTTAGGACGTACATCGGTTCATGATATTCAACATCCGATAACCGGCGAAATCCTGATTCGTTCGGGAGAAGAAATTACAGAAGACATTGCCGAGAAAATTGAAAATTCTCCTATTGAACGGGTTGAAATTCGTTCGGTGTTGACTTGTGAATCCAAAAAAGGAGTTTGCACTAAATGTTACGGAAGAAATTTAGCGACAGGCAGTATGGTTCAAAAAGGAGAGGCCGTAGGAGTTATTGCCGCTCAATCTATTGGCGAGCCGGGTACACAGTTGACTTTGCGTACGTTCCACGTGGGAGGTATCGCTTCGAACATTGCTACCGAAAATAAGATTACATCTAAATACGATGGAATTTTGGAAATCGACGATGTGCGTACAATAGAGTCTGTAGATAAAGAAACCGGTAAAAAATACGAGATCGTAATCAGCCGACTTTCCGAATTTCGTATTATCGATTCGAATACAAAAATTGTTTTAGCCACGCATAATATTCCTTATGCCGCTAAATTATTCTTTAGTAATGGCGATAATGTTAAAAAAGGAGATGTAATTCTTGAATGGGATCCTTTCAATGCCGTTATCGTGTCGGAAGTGCCGGGAAAAATTCGTTTTGAAAATATGATTGAAAACATCACTTACAAAAATGAATACGACGAGCAAACCGGTTTGAAAGAGAAAATTATCATGGAATCTCGTGATAAAACAAAAATCCCTTCCGCTCAAATCCTGAATTCAAAAGGATTGTTAACAAAAACATATAATTTGCCATTAGGCGCTCACGTAGTAAAAGGAGAAGGCGATTTTATAAAATTAGGAGAGGTGTTGGTGAAAATACCACGAGCAATCGGTAAAACAGGAGATATAACAGGGGGGCTTCCTCGTGTGACGGAATTGTTTGAAGCGCGTAATCCTTCTAATCCTGCCGTAGTCTCCGAAATCGACGGGGAAGTTTCATTTGGTAAAATAAAAAGAGGAAACAGGGAAGTAATTGTTACTTCCAAAACCGGAGAATATAAAACCTATCTGGTTTCATTATCCAAACAAATTCTGGTTCAGGAAAATGACTATGTGCGGGCGGGTACACCTCTTTCCGACGGAGCTATCACTCCATCGGATATTTTAGCGATCAACGGACCAACGGCCGTTCAGGAATATATTGTAAATGAAGTTCAGGACGTATATCGCCTGCAAGGGGTGAAAATCAACGATAAACACTTCGAAGTAATTGTACGTCAAATGATGCGCAAAGTTGAAATTGTAGAACCCGGAGATACCCGTTTTTTGGAACAACAATTGGTTGACAAAAATGAAATGATGGAAGAAAACGATCGAATCTGGAGCAAAAAAGTAGTGATAGATGCGGGCGATTCTCCTAACTTGAAAGCGGGGCAAATCGTCACGATGCGTAAACTTCGAGATGAAAATTCGGCTTTAAAACGCCGCGACTTGAAGTTAGTCGAAACTCGGGATGCCGTTCCGGCAACTGCCAATCAAGTGCTGCAAGGAATTACACGCGCTGCATTGCAAACGACCAGCTTCATGTCGGCTGCCTCTTTCCAAGAAACAACTAAAGTGCTGAATGAAGCTGCTGTCAATGGAAAACTGGACAAGTTGGAAGGAATGAAAGAAAATGTGATTTGCGGACATTTGATCCCAGCCGGTACCGGTTTGAAAGAATACGATAAAATTATTGTCGGAAGCAAGGAAGATTTTGAAAAAATGCAAACTCCTTCCGGACGCGCACGCGCTATTTCTGCAAAAAAGCTTGAGGAAGACAATTGAATTTTTAAGTTTAGCACTAATCAAGTGCAAACATAATTTTAAAAATAACGAGGGTGGAGAATCTCCACCCTGATTTATAAATGGACATTTTGCGCCGCTTGACCGTCTAAATCCACCTAATTCCGCTATGACTTGTAAAGTATAATCAGTGGACTTGTAATGTACGGTTTAAAGCGTGAAAATATCAATTTTCTTGCAAATTGATAAAAAACGGAAATAATGAAACAAAAACGTTGAAAATTATAAAAAAAAGAGTATATTCGTTTTGGTTTTATTAAAAAAACGTTCTACCTTTACAACTGTTTTTTAACAATCTTAATTATAGTTCTATTATACTACATTTTTTAATTCGCAATTGCGCGTTGATACGATAAAAATTAAATAACCGAACCATTGTTTACTTTTTAGTTAAAAGTTTGGTTTTTATTTACTTTCATTATGATGAGGATGAGAATGTTGAAAAAGTGAGGAAAATGAAAGAAATAACAAGAAATGTTTAATTTAAAGTAAAAATGAATGAAAGAATTATTTTTAACGATGGCTTGTTTTTTAACAAGCATGGGGTTGGCAATAGCGCAAAACAAAACCGTATCCGGTTCTGTAGTAGACGAAAGCGGCGAATCGGTCATAGGCGCATCTGTTTGGGTGAAAGACCATGAAGCGATCGGCACAATTACCGATTTGGATGGACATTTTACCTTGGAAGTTCCGGCCTCAGCACAAATCTTGCGGTTCAAATATTTGGGAATGTTGGATCTGGAAGTCGCCATACAACCCGTTGTAAACGTTGTTTTACAATCTGATTCTAAAAGTTTGGATGAAATCGTAGTGGTTGGTTACGGCACACAAAAGAAAAAAGACGTCACAAGTTCGATTGTAAAAATAGGAGGAGAAGACATTCACAATTTGTCGTCTCCTTCTTTCGAATCACAGTTGGCAGGCCGTGCCGCCGGCGTTCAGGTAACTACTCCAAGCGGTATCGTAGGTGTTGCACCGGAGTTTCAAATTCGCGGATACAATACCATTTCTTCCGGTTCGCAACCCTTAGTCGTAATTGACGGAATTCCGGCTATATCCGGTCAAAAACAGCAATTATTAGGGCGATATAATCCCTTGGCAAACATTAATCCGAGCGATATTCAATCCATTGAAATTCTCAAGGATGGAGCCGCAACCGCTATTTATGGTTCCCGCGCTGCAAATGGCGTCGTATTGATTACCACCAAAAAAGGAAATAGCGGAAAATTGCAAGTAACTTACGACGGATTTGCTGGTTTTTCAAACGCTTCGAAATTGCACAAATTGTTAAATGCGAGAGAATTTGTCGAAATCGCCAATGAAAAATATAAAAACAAGGGTTCCGACGGACCTGCAGTATTGGATCCGCAAGGGCCGGATGTAAATTGGAATGATTATATTTATCGAACGGCTTTTCAACAAAATCATACGATTGCGGCTACCGGAGGAACGGAAAAAAGCCAATATTATGCCTCTTTAGGTTATTCAAGTCAAGAAGGTATCGTGAGAGCAAGTGACCAGAAACGATATACTTTGAACGCAAATGCAACACAAACTGCTAATAAATGGTTACAAATCGGACTGAATTTACAAGCTGCACGAACCATCCTGAATGGAATAATGAACGAAGAAAATTCTTTGGGAAGCGTTGGATTCGCCGGCGCCAGAATGTTGCCCAACGTAGCGGTATTCAACCCGAACGATCCGACCGGATATAATATTGATGCACATAACAGAAAAGCGTTGGGACGCGGACCTAATCAGTCGCATATCGACGACGGCATTCAAAATATCGTATGGGCTTTAGATAATAATGTAAATCGCTCGAAAAGCATCCGTCTAATGGGTGGTGGTTTTGCAGAAATCACTTTTACAAAAGGGCTTACTTTACGTACTCAAGCAGGGATTGATTATACAATCTTGAACGATTTTATGAAAATGGCTGCTGAATCGGGCGACGGTTACAGCTCCGGCGGCTTATTAGAAGATGTCAATACAATTTATTACAATTGGAATTGGCAAAATGTATTGAATTTCAATCGTGCGCTTAACGATGTACATAACATAACGGCCACTCTTGTACAGGAATATACCCATACCGATTACAGTTGGCTGGATGCTTCGGTGAAACAGTTATCCGATCCTTTTTTCACCAATCATATCATTTCCGATACTTTCAAAGAAAAAAATGTCGGTGGATTTCAATCGGAAAACGGATTGGCATCTTATCTGTTCCGAGTCAATTACAATTATGACAGTAAGTATTATCTTGGCAGTTCGATTCGTAGAGACGGATTATCACGTTTGCCTAAAAAGACTCGATGGGGAACTTTTGCCGGCGGTTCTATGGCATGGCGTTTATCGCGGGAAGATTTTTGGAATAGTTCACTGTTTAACGATTTACGCTTGCGGGCGAGCTTGGCAACTATCGGAAATGCCGATTTAGGAGACGATTTTCCGTATTTGGGAACGTATTCTCCTAAACAATATGGAAATGAATCCGGTATTGCTTGGACCAATATGAGAAACAACCGTTTGAAGTGGGAATCAACCACTACTTGCGATTTAGGAATAGACGGCAGTTTGCTGAAAGGGCGTTTGGCTTTTGAGTTCGCTTATTTCCAAAAAAACACGAAAGACTTGGTATTGAAAGTTCCTACTGCTCCGACATTAGGAATTCCCTATAACCGATATTACGACAATGTGGGTCAAATAAAAAATTCAGGATTGGAATTTTCTATCAGTGGAACTCCTATTTCCAATTCCGGCTTTAGCTGGAACGCCGACTTGAATTTTTCTTTCGTGAAAAACAAGGTCACAAAATTAGTAAACGGAGCAGACATCGTAGTTGGTCGTTATAATATTATTCGTGAAGGAGAATCGATTGATGCTATTTACGGATTCGATTATTACGGAGTGAACAAAGAAAACGGTAATCCTGTTTGGAGAAAAGCCAACGGTTCGCTTGTTCAGTTCGACACTTTCGGTAGCTATCGCTATGTCGTTTACGATCCCGATCATCCGGCTGACGTCTCTCAAGCGGCCTCTTTATCGGCCACCGACGACCGCATCATTTTAGGTTCTTCATCTCCGACTTGGTTTGGCGGTTTCAATAATACTTTTACTTATAAAGATTTTGATCTTGCTGTTTTCTTCCGGTTTTCGGGAGGGAACAAAATAATGAATGCCACGCGCCAAAATTCGCTGTTGAATTTATCCTTTGCAAATAACGGAAAAGAAATTTTAGGACGTTGGCAGAGCAAAGAAAAGCACGGAGATGGCCAAACGCCCAAAATAGGTTATGCCTACGACGCCCCTTTACTTAATAGTGGTTTTGCCGATTCGCATTTTGTAGAAGATGGTTCTTTTTTGAAATTATCAAATTTAACTTTAGGCTATACATTGCCCCGTAATTTCCTTTCAAAATTAGATATAACGAAAGTGCGTTTTTATATACAAGGACAAAATCTATTCACTCTCACAAAATACAAAGGATTGGATCCGGAAACATCTACCCGTTCGAACGTAACTTCAACTTCCGGTCATGGCGTCGATTGGGATGGCTTGCCGCAACAACGTGTTTTTACGATGGGTGTAAATGTTATATTTTAATCGAATCGTTCACTTAAAAAAACAAAATTATGTTGTACAATCAAATATCAAAACAAGTCAAATCAATCGCCATTGTTCTTGCAATTGTTTTAATCGCATCAACTTCATGCGAAGATAAAGTAATTGATTTGAACCCGGTTGACAAAATTCCCGATCTCACGGCTTATGACACTCCCGAACGTTGCGAACAGTCGGTAGTCGGCGCTTACGATGCAGCTCAAAACGGAAGATACAACAACTCTTATTCCAGAGGTTATCCTTTTGGTTCTGCAAGTATTATACAAGGAGAGATGAGAGGTGAAGATATGAATTTAACAGCGGCGTTTTATGAAATTACATATTCTTCTACTTATACTACTGCGACAGCTAACAACCAATTTTATTGGGAGACTTCTTTTGAATGTATCAATCGTGTAAACATCGTGTTAAAAGGAATTGAAAGCGCTGTAACAAAAGGTGTTATTTCAAAAGAAAAAGGAAATCAATACAGAGGCGAACTTCTTTTTCTTCGCGCTCTTACTTATCATTATTTACTGATTCATTTTGCATTGCCATACAATGTTCAAGGCAATAACAATTACGGTTTGCCTCTTTATTTGACGCCTAATAACACGCTGGAAGAGATAGAAACAGCCTTAAAGACAGGACGTTCTACCGTCGAACAAACTTATACTCAAATATTGAAAGACTTAGATGAAGCAGAGTCTTTATTTGCCGACAATAATAAAAATAGTGTAAATGGTATTACGCGCGTATCCAAAGGGACGGTTATCGCCTTAAAAACACGTGTTTACTTACATAAACGCGATTGGGAAGGGGTAAAAAAAGAAGCGGCTAAACTTGTAAACGGCGGTACTGCTCCTTTCAAAAGTCCGGTCGGAAACTATGAATTAACAGAATCGCCGGCAACACCGTTTGTATCCTATTCAAATAATAGTGAATCTGTATTTTCGATTGAAAATACTTCGAGCGACGAACCGGGCGTAAATGGGGCATTAGCATCTATAACCTCTATCCGCGTGGGAGGCCGCGGTATCCTTACATCTTCTCCTACTCTTTACAATTCAAGTTATTGGTTGGGTGATGACAAACGTCGAAATTTGGTAATATATCAAGAAAATGATCAATATTATTATTGCGATAAGTATCAAAAAACTCAAACTCGCGAAGAATATACGCCGCTCATTCGTTATGCAGAGGTTTTGTTGAATTATGCAGAAGCGGCGCTTCGCGCAAATCCGAGCAATAAAACATTGGCGCTCGAATTGTTGAACGCTGTTCGAAACCGGTCGCTGGCCGATCCGGCTACGCAAGCATATACCATTTCCCGTTTTTCGACGGATAAAGACTTTTTGAATGCTATTCTTTGGGAACGACGTATCGAATTTCATGGTGAAGGCCGCCGTTGGGAAGACATTCACCGGCTGGCAAACGACGATATTTTACCCTCCGGAGGCATTCCTGCTAAAATAGAATACGGTTCCACAAGAAACAAAGGTGCTTTCGTAGTGAATGGAGAAGTAAAAAACGAATGGTTTGCTCCCAGCAGAAAATTTATTCTCTATACCGACAAAAGATTTATTTGGCCTGTACCGGTCAATGATTTGATACGCAATCCAACTTTGGCCGCTCAACAAAATGCCGGCTGGTAAGGAAATTATATTTCGGTGATTTCGAATTTGTTTTTACCGATAAATACCACAACAGCGGCTTTCAAGTCCGTACGTTCGCCCAAGCGATGAGAATGAAGGTATTGCCGTAATTGCGTCAAACCTTCCTCCCGCTTGCGGGGAACATCTCTTTCTTCGCCTGCTTTGCAATATTTCAGTTCCAACACCCATTCGTATTTGATTTGAGGCAGATTGGGATTGCGTTGCAGAAAAATATCCGTATAGCCCGGTACGGCTTCGTATTCGCTCATCGGGATGTACATCCGGCTTTGAAATAAATAAGATAACAAGAGAATTTGAAAGTTTATAAATATTAATATTTAGTTAACTTTATTTATGAAAGTTGAATCGAATTGCTGCAATATGGGTTAATTACGATACAAAAGAGAGCGCTCAAAATCAATAGATTTTTGAACACTCTCTTTTATGATTTAAATAGGTTTGTTAGAAAACAGGAATAAGTTCTCTATTTCTGTTTAAAATTGATTTAACCGAGGTTTTACTTTGAACGGCAAAGTTACCTTTGGAACATTTTTGTTTCTTAGCTACAGAACCCTTATTCAAGGTTTTACCTGTCAACTGCCGGGAAACGGAACTTTTCCGTGTCAAAGCTTTTTCGGACTGAGGAGTAAATTTCAAATTGTAATATCCGTCAATATAACCTAATTCACAAAATGTTACATACCCGATTGCCTCGCTGTTAGAGACCATCACAAGATTGCCGTTCATATTGAAACCAAAACTCATTTTTGCGATTTCGCTATCATCCCAATTAGCGTCAATTGTCAATAAAACAGTAGGATAAGATTGTCCTTGATATACGAAATCGTTGATATCTTGCGGAGCAATTTCCAACAGACTGTTTTGATTGTCAAAAGTAGCTGTGATTTCGTCAATATAATCAATGCCGGTAATAATAAATGTATTTGCTGTTGTACCGGCAGTGATGGTTACATCCATATCAGCGTCAGGGTAGCCATCGAACACACACGGACCTGTCAATTTATAACTGCCATAGAAATCTTCGATAGCATACGAAATCGGATCTTCCGAATAATAGAATATTTCGGCAAATTCACCGACAACCGTTCCGTCTTCGTAATGGAATTTCAAACCGAAAGTATAAATTTTAACGTCTTTAGCTGTGGTCAGTACGCTTGATTCGATGTTTTCGCTCTGAGATACATATAACGGTTTCTTGAATGATGTACCGGTCTGCTGACCATCCGGAATCGTTATATTTTCTCCATCGTAATAGAATGCTAAACCGTAACCTTCGTAATACAAATCGGCTAAATAATATAAGTTTTTGTATTGGCTGGCATCGTTTTCGGCATCAATATCAACTGCTTTGGCAAAAGATTGAGTCCAGCTTTCATTATAGTAAGCAGTAGACGTAAACTCACTCAATGCTCCCTGAATTTCTTCGTATGCCAAATTGTTGAAATCAGATAATTTAGACTCCGGAATTTCGCCGGGGTAACCCTCAATCCATGTAAACACGAATGAAAAAGTATAAGCTACCTCACCATTTTCCGTCGCTACTCCGGTTATGGTATATTGATTGGCGTTATTGGTAAACGTGCAATAACTTGCATACGGTTCATCCGGTAAAGCCCAATAAAATTCGTATCCATAGATACCTAATCCCAAGTCTTGTAGCCCTGAAGGTAATTTATCCGCATTACCATCTTCGTCAAGATAAAATTCCAAATATTTACCCCTGCACTTTTCAATATCCGGGTCTTCCGGATCAATAGCCAAAAAAACTTCCGAATAAACATCTACCAAACGGTATCTGTTTTGACCAAAAAATTTCTGAATAGTAACGTTTGCTTTCTCACCTCCTGTCCAAAACAAGTCTTCAAATTCTACCGTTCCCACATCTTCCCATGTTACGGGCAGATTAATATTTTTTATCTCACTGCTGACGGCTATCCCGTCTTTGGTAAGCACAAACGCTTTGAAATAAAAGTTTTTGCCTTGCGGTATTTTAAACTCTTCTATACTTAACAAATAATCTCCGGTTTCCAAGGTATCCGGGGCTACCGAAACCGCTTCGTAAACGGCAAAACTTTCATCTGTAGTATAAATGAAACCCTGATCATAGATTTCACTTTGTCCCGCATCGGTAATCGTCGCTTCCAATTCGATAGCTTCATCCGATATTTTTTCTAATTTATCAAATTGTATCGTGGACAATGTCAGCAAACTGTCACGCTGATAGTCGTAATCCGACTTTAGTACCCCGTCGTCGCACGAGTTAAAAATGACAGCTAATCCACTCAGCCACAATGATATTGTAAATAATCTATATTTTTTCATATTTTCTTCATTTAAAATTTGTTTATTTATTAATTCCACTTATCGGGAATATTTTCATTTAAGGATTATTTTCCGTAATCAAAGGATTTTCTTGTGTTTCAGCAATAGGTATTTGATAGACCCATTTCACATCTCCGGCAGGAACTACAATCTGAGTTCTATGATTACTGCCGGGATAAGTTCTGTCAACACCTTTGTTCAAACGTTTCAAATCAAAATATCCGAAACCTTCTCCCCATAATTCTATTCTCCTTTGTAAAAAGACGTCCTCAACAGTTACACTTGTTTTAGCCCATCCAGCATCTCTATTAGCCATCAATTTTTTCAGAGCGGTTGCCGCTTCCGTATTTTTTTCCTGATGCGCCAATGCTTCAGCTTCGATCAAAACCATTTCTGCCGCACGCATATAGACGTAATCCATTGTCCAATCGCCTTTGTCTCCAAATTTTATATTTGCATAAGGCAGGTCAGAGGCTTTCAGATAATTACCTTCCGCATCCGGATACCCTATATCGTTATTAAACAATGATTTTCTTTCATCAGTTCGCGGGATTGCTTCGTATAAAGCGGCGTCAATCAATCGAGGTGCATAATTCAGACCTGCGTATCCGGGAGCGATGTTAGATACATGGGAGAAAAAGGACGCGTAGGTTGTTTGAGTTTCCGTCGTATGATCAAAGCCCCACATCCATTCTGCATTTTCAATATCCATAAAGCCATCATGCAACTTGTCTTTTGTCATAATTTCATATTGGCTGTGAGCTTCACGAGCCTTGGTCGCCGCGTTGTCCCATTGACCGGCTAATAAATAAAAACGGGCAAGAAAACCTTTAGCGATATTTTGATCAACAAAATACTTATAAGGTCGTTCGTAGCCTTCCAACAAACGAACAGCGGTTGTTAAATCACTTTCTATTTGTTCATGAACACGTTTTACCGTATTTCTGCCGGTAAGTTTTGTTCTTTCTTCTGCCGGTATACCTTCACTGTCGGCAAAACGCAGAGGAACACCCGGTAAGTCTAAAACAGATGCATCGCTTGTATTTGATTTTTGAAACAGTTGAATTAGATAATAGTAAGATAAACCGCGAATAGCAAGCGCCTGACCTAATCCGGCTTTAGCCACCACATCCGTAGGCTCTTCTTTATACAGATTAATGATTACATTCGCTTTTGAAATCATTGTGTATAAAACAGTCCAATGCGAGCGAGTTCTTCTGTAACTAAACATACGATTATCAAAATCATAATCGTAATTAAACCAGTGTGATTTAGCCTGTACCATATCTTGCGCCGTCATATCGGCCGTGTGCATAATCGACATATAGGTAAATATATCATGAGCGTCCGTATTGTATGAGAACCCCTCTACCATGTATGAATAAATAGCTCTTATATATGAATTTACAAGTGCTTCGGGATCATTTTCAAGCAGATAATCGACTGTTTTCGTATCAATGCCTTTCTTATAATCTGTGTCTAAAAAATCATTGCTACAAGCTGTAAACAATGAAAAAATCACAGTAATAAATAAATATTTAATTGTTTTCATATCCTGTATTTTTTTATGTACATTAAAAATTAGCTGAGATTCCTAAGGATATTGTTCTTAGAGGAGAGTATGCATAACTTACGGCTCCGCTAAATGATTGGCGAACATCTAATCCTTTACGTTGCGAAACATACCAAACATTATCGGAAACAGCGTATATCCGCAATTTTTCCAATTTTACAGACTGTGTCAATTTCTTTGGGAAAGTATAACCTAAAGTGATATTTCGGATAGTGAAATAAGAAGCGTCGGTTAACCAACGATCGGAAACAGCCGACTGATCCTGATTTTCAAAGAGAAGTTTAGGGATCTCCGTATTCCTGTTTTCGGGCGTCCAACGGCTGAACATATCTTTATGGAAATTTGTTCCACTTTCTCCGGGATTCATAAAAGATTGATATACTCCATCCATCACATATCCGCCCAATTGAAATGCCGTTTGAAGGGAAAAATCAAATCCTTTGAAATCAATAGACGTCCCTAGTCCTCCATATAAATCAGGAATAGCTGATTTTCCTGTTTCTCTAAGAGTTGCATCCGAGGTAACGTTAACCTTTGTTATTATTTCTTTGCCCTCCTCATCTTTTGTATAGGCATTATATTGTGCCATTCCGGTTTCAGGATCTACGCCGGCATATTCATAAGTATAAAAATCATAAATGGAACCGCCTATTTTACGCCAATAAGATCCGGCTTGGTAACCTCCATCTTTTTCTATTGCTTCTTTTTTATCGGAAGGAAGCTTTGTTAACTTGTTTTTATAGTGAGTAGCATTTAAATTCACATTCCATTTGAAATCGTTTGTTTTAATGATATCTACTCCCAATTCAATTTCGACGCCGGTATTTTCCATGTCTATATCGTTGACCCATTTGAAATCCGGCAATCCTTCAGATACAGCAATCGGTTTTTGATATAGTAAATCTTTTGTTTCCTTGATAAAATAGTCAAAACCTAACGACAGTCGATTATCCCACGCTAAAAGTTCAAAACCGGTATTAAAATTGTTACTCTTTTCCCAAGTTAATTCGGTATTCCCCCTGGAAGTTAACGACATGGCACCTTCTCCATCCACTCTGTTGACAGAATAAAGATCTCTATAGGCATACCATAATGGCGTTACGCCATCCGTGTCCAAAAGATTATCATTCCCTTGTGTTCCATAACTAACTCTCAACTTCAAGTCATCAATAAAAGAAACATCTTTCAGGAATGATTCCTGAGAAATTCTCCAGGAACCTCCAATTGCCCAGAAGTTTCCCCAGCGAACATCCGGGTGAAAACGGGAAGAAGCGTCCGCCCTAAGACTAGCAGTCAGATAATACTTTTCGTCATAATCGTAGTCTAATCGACTAAAATAGCCTTCAAGAGCATATTCCAAATAAGCGGAAGTTAAGTCCTGATATCTTGCTGCATTAGAAAATTCGGAGCTTTCGGGATTGATGAAATTGGTCATGTGTCCATATAAATAATTTCTACTGTCTTGTTTTGTTTCATGACCTAATAAGACGTCCACCGAATGAAGGTCAAATTTTCTGTTATAATTCAATAATTGATTGGCGTTTAACGCTGAATATCGGGATGTTTGCTTTTCACCTCGTCCGCCTACTTCGTATGCATCGCCGCCAATGGGCGTCATGTATTCTGTTTGCATCGTGTTAAACATATCATAAGCAATATTTGCAGTGAATTTGAAATTTTTCAGGAAATTAATTTCAAAAAAACCTCTGGAACTCACGACATCCACTATAATTTTATTTTCGCCGGCATCCACAGTCGCCATTGGATTTTGTTGTGCGGCAAATGGTCTTGCATACGTTTCTCCAAAATCGTATTGTTTATTTCCCTTTGAATCAAGAACAGCTTCCCCTGTATTCAAATCATAAAGATAGATCGGGAAAATAGGAGCTATTTGTTGACCAAAGAAGAAAATATTGCTGTAAAAAGTATTGGATGCCGTTAGATTATTCATATCTGTTTTCGCATAATTAATTGATCCACCAACTTTTACATATTCGCCAATTTTCTGTTCTACTTTTAAACGGGCAGATACGCGATTAAAATCTGAGTTTGAAACATATCCCTTATCATCCAAATAGGATAATGAAGCATAAACATCAGTTGATTCTGTTCCTGAACTTACACTAACATTGTATTCCTGCCGTAGACCGTTTCTGAACGGATCCTTTAACCAGTTATCGTTCCATTTCTTTTCTGTCGCATTGGGATTTAGTTTCCCTGTAAGAGGATCGATGAGTTGATTATTGGGAATATCTTTGTAAACATTGTAAATCAAATTTCCGTTGATTAAACTCGAACTTGCCGCAAGATTTGCTTCCATATAGTTCATCGATTCTAAATTTTTATTTCTCAACGATTCCCAATACATTTCGTAATATTCACCCGCGTCCGTTATCACGTCATAAGTGGGGATTCCTCTGCTATTTGCACCTACACGAGTATCAAAACTGATTTGAACTTTCCCTGATTTTCCTTTTTTTGTTGTAATGATAATTACGCCATTCGAACCGCGTGCTCCATATATAGAATTAGCAGCAGCATCTTTTAATACTGTTAAAGCTTCTATATCAAAAGATGAAATCGAATTTAAAGAACCCTCATAAGGAACGCCATCTACAATAATCAATGGGCTGCGGCTTGCACTGATAGAACCTAATCCCCGAATAATTACGGATGCCGCAGCACCCGGTTGCCCCGATCCGGACGTAGTTTCTAATCCGGCCACTTTTCCTTCCAACGATTTAGTTAAGTTAGAAGATTGCATTTTTTCCAAATCACCTCCTTTGATAACCGAAGCAGATCCTGCAAACGAACTTTTCTTCGCTGTTCCATACGCCACCACAATCACTTCATCCAAAGCAGATTCTGAAGGCAGGAGCGTAACCGTTATATCCGAAGCCGCTTCCACTTCTTGATCTTGCTTGCCAAGGTATTTGATAACCAAAGTTTGAACCGAAAT
>JAIRLY010000376.1 GCA_031259075.1 Dysgonamonadaceae bacterium
GAACGTCACATTGACTTTCGCGCCCATATCCGGTTCTCAAGTTTCCATCTCCGTCGATGGAGGAGAAGCTTTCAGTCCGGAAGAAAACATTTATACTTTAACCAACATAAGTCAAGACGGCCATACAATAGACGTAACATTTACAGAACCTCCCCAAACGGTTTGGACAGGCGAGGGGAATGATGCTCTTTGGACGGATGCCGACAATTGGAGCAATGGCGTACCCACAACGGAAGTCGATATATATATTCCGTCCGGTACAACTAATATTCCTGTTATCCCGGACGAAACAACCGTGAAAACCATTACGTTTGATCAGGGAGCGCAAGCCGACCTGCAAGGTTCGTTGGTTGTAACCGAAGCGGTGAATGTAAAATACAAAGTAACCGACAGATGGTATTCCATAGGCTTTCCATTTGAAGAAAATAAAGAAGTGGATGTCCGCAGCGAATGGTTTGAACGCAATGGTTGGAGTCCTTTACTTCCCTATAAAGCGGACAGTTACGCCGATAATTACTACGGTGATTACTATCTCAAAGAATACAATCCTAATTTGAATCCACCTTTTTCAGATACCCACGAAACAATTATTTCAAAAAAAGGATATATCATCCGGTTCCCTGACTTTTTCGTAGATTACGAAGGTAATAATGGAGATATAATCACATTTTCTTCCGGTCCACAAACTTTATCTAAGGGAAGTAACATTTCTGTTACAGGAGATTACCAACTGGTAGTGAATTTGACTTTGAAAAATATTGAATTAGGAGCGCCGGATGGGAATAAGTACTATTATTTCCTCGATCCGGAAGAAAACAAGTATAATTTATTAGAAAATGCTCAAAAGGATTTGTTGCCTTTTGAGGCGCTGATTACGATCAGTACAAACAATCCGGAAAATTTGGTTCATACTATCGGTGCCGACAGTAATTTAACCGGAATAGGAAGATTCGGCGTGGATAACGATTCGGTTATTGCTACGCACCATTATACCCTTCAAGGAATAGAAATAAAGCAACCGATGAAAAGCGAAATCTATATTGTGAAAAAACGATATAGTTCCGGCAAGGAAAGCGTAGGAAAAATTATATACAAATAAACATGGAGGGAATATGAAAACTACGAAATTTTATATTTTGCTGATAAGTATTCTACTGTCGACTCAAATGTTCGCTACTCATACCACATTTAAGGAACGATCCGATAATTGGTTGAAACAGAACGAAAATAATGAAAAAAGGCCGGGTATTGATGATGATACTCCTCCGGAAGCACCGGAAGCGCCTTATGATGATCCCATTGGCGATGCACTTGTACCGCTTCTATCGTTTGCTCTGATTTATGGAGTATATCGGTGCGCTCGTAAAGAATCTTTCTTATGGAGACGTTAAAACGAAGCAATTCGGGATTTTCAGACAATATAAAATTAAATTAATAATAGAAAACACATGAATTTAATTCGTATTACAAATCAAGCGAGAAAAAGAGGAACTCACACCATTTTGTCTTCTTTTTTATTTGTCTTCTTTCTTCTCGCGGCTTGTGCTTCGGTATTTGCACAACAATCACGGACAATTACAGGGGTCATTCGTTCGGCGGAAGACGGAGAAACCTTGATTGGAGCTTTGGTAGGGGAGAAGAACACCAACAATAAAACGATTACGGATGTGGATGGACTTTACTCTTTAACGGTACAGGGAAATGCTGTTCTGGAAGTTTCATATTTAGGGTATGAACCGAAAGAAGTAGTTACGGGTAATCAAAACAAAATCGATATTGAACTTACCGTAACGACAAATGTATTAAATGAAGTTGTAGCTATCGGGTATGGCGTACAGCAAAAAAAATTACTTACAGGAGCTACTTTACAAATAAAAGGAGAAACTTTGGTAAAACAAAATGCGGTAAGTCCTTTTGCCGGACTACAAGGTTTGACTCCGGGAGTCAGCATTGTTAAAAACAATGGAAAACCGGGAGAAGGTTTTAAAGTAACCATACGGGGAGCGGGAACCATACACAATTCCGAGCCTTTGTATGTCATTGACGGACTTTCCGGAGGAAACATCAATGCATTGAATCCCTCGGATATCGAATCGATCGATGTTTTGAAAGATGCTGCATCTGCTGCAATTTACGGCGCTCGTGCTGCCAATGGAGTCATTTTGGTGACCACCAAACAAGCACAAAAAGGAAGAACTCATATTTCGTATGATAGCTATTACGGCTGGCAGAATTTTAAAAACAACGTTGAAACACTTGGAGCTAAGGATTATTTAATGTTTATGGAAGAGTCCGGCCTTTTAACCGGTCTGGAATTGAATACGGATAGAATACCGATGCTGGATAAAATCAATAGCGGTGAATGGGATGGTACCAACTGGTTAGATGAAATGACTGTCTCCAACGCTCCACTTCAGAACCACGCCGTTAATTTCAATAAAGGTTCGGACGGTTCCGCTTTTGCCCTGGGTTTTTCTTATACCTCGCAAATGCCAATTATTGCCGTACCCAGTGATGAAGTTGGAACAGGATATGACCGCTATACCGGTCGCTTAAATTCCGATCATACCCTGATCAAATTGAAAGATCGCGACCTTTTGAAAATCGGAGAAACAATGACTCTTTTCTACTCCGACAGAAAAGGATTGGATCAGGCAACCGGACATACTACATGGAACGATTTCCGGAATGCATTCAAAGCAAATCCGTTATTTCCTGCTTACGACGAGAACGGCGATTTTGAGAAGCCGGTAACTATTTTGAACAATTTTGAAATAAATCCTGTTGCCAAAATGTATTACAACAGTGCGATGAAAGACAGCAAAAACTACGGCATACGCGGTAATTTTTATTTCATACTGGAACCGATTAAAGATCTGAAATGGCGGAGTAGCTACGGAATCGATTACAGCAGTTGGATGTACAGGGCTTATATACCGGCTTACACTTTGAATGACAACGAAAGCAAGGAACGCAATACCGTAAGTCAGCAAGGGGGGATGGGACACAAATGGCAAATAGAAAATACCCTTTCGTATGATTTCAATCTGAATAAAACACATAAATTTGCTGCTTTGTTGGGTTCTTCGGTAGAACGATCCGGTATGGGGGCCAATTTTTCCGGCTCTAACGACGACGTCGAATTTGACGATTTCTATCATGCTTACCTCAGTAATGCCAAAACCGTCGAACGCGGTAAAACCAGCGTCAGCGGTTCTGCATGGGGATTAGGTGGGTTGGTTTCGTTTTTTGGACGCCTTAATTACGATTACCGGAACAAATACATGGCAACTGTGGTACTGAGAGCAGATGGCTCTTCCAATTTTGCTCCCGGACGTCAATGGGGATATTTTCCCTCAATTTCGGCAGGTTGGAACATAACGGAAGAAATATTTATGGAAACGGTAAAACCTTTCCTGAATTATCTGAAATTACGTGCCAGTTGGGGTGAAAATGGAAATAATCGGATACCGGAATATAAATATTTGGCAACCATGACTTTTGCAACCAATGCAAATAATGCTTATTATTATTTTGGCGATAAAACCAATACACCTTCTATCGGCGCTTTTCCCGAATACGTTCCGAATCCGGATTTGACGTGGGAGACTTCCAGACAAACGGATATTGGGGTCGATATGATGTTCATAAACAATCACTTGGGAATTAATTTCGACTGGTATCATAAAAAAACAATCGATTGGCTTGTACAAGGGCTTATTCATGGTAGTGCAGGTACACAGGCGCCCTGGGTAAATGGAGGCGACATTGTAAACCATGGAATAGAATTGCAACTGAACTGGAATGATAAAATAGGCGATTTCAAATATGATGTATCGGCCAATTTTGGACACAATACCAATGAAGTGGTGAAAATCGCCAATGGAGATAACTATTTAGACGGATCGACCGATGTTTTAGGAAGTGGTGTGTTTTACCGCGCGGAAGTAGGTAAACCTTTAGGCTATTTTATCGGCTATCGTACCAATGGAATTTTCCAGAATCAAGCCGAAATAGACGCTTATGTTCATCCCGAAACCGGCAATCGTATTATGCCTGAGGCTAAACCGGGGGATGTTCGTTTTCGGGATTTGGATAACGATGGAAGCATTACGCTTTTAGATCGAGAAATGATCGGAAACCCAAATCCGGATTTTGATTATGGCGTGAACCTGAATTTCGAATACAAAGCTTTTGATTTTACCGTCAGCGGACATGGAGTGACCGGCAATCAGATTATAAAATCTTATCGAACAAATACATCTGTAAACACAAGCAACTATACCTCCGAAATGTTTGGACGATGGCATGGTGAAGGTACTTCCAATCGATTGCCGAGTTTAAACGGTACAGCTATCAATTGGCAATATGTATCGGATCTGTATATCGAAAATGGTGATTATTTCAGGATAACCAATATTACATTGGGACTTGATTTAAGAAAACTTTTCCAATCATTACCCCTACAACAAGCACGCCTCTATGTTTCAGGACAAAATTTGTTTACTTTTACCAAATATTCGGGATTGGATCCGGAAGTTTCAGCTTATACGGGCGCTCAAGCTTGGGCAAGAGGGATCGACCTTGGAAACTACCCCGTGGCAAGGTCTTATCTTATCGGATTAAGTATCAAATATTAAGTTAATTGTAGAACAACATAAACAAAAACATTAAATCATGAAGAAGATTATATCTATTGCACTCATTGTGTTGATGTCGGTAAGTTGTGAAGATTTTCTTACCATTGAATCAACCACATTGAAGAGTACGGAAAATTATCCGGCTACTCCGGCAGAAGCATCACAGGTTTTAACGGGAATATATGCTATTTTATCCCGTCCCAATATAATGAGCAATATCATTTTGGTTTCGGAACTTCGTTCCGACGACCGTCTGGGCGGCGGCGGTCCCTCGGATATTTCAACAAAAGCGATCGCCCAATATCAAAAGTGGAGCGAGAATTGTTTTGTAGATGCATGGAAATCCAATTACATGGGAATTTTTCGAGCCAATGTCTTTTTAGAAACATCTCCTCGTGTAAAATGGGATAACGAAGAGCAGCAAAATCAGATGGAAGGTGAAGCGCATTATTTGTTAGCTCATTACTATTTCGACTTATCCCGCCTGTTTGGAGATGTCTGTTTACACAAAACTTCAGAATCTGAAATTGTACCGCGTTCCCCGGCTGCCGATACTTACGCTTTTATCGCTTCCAATTTGAAATCGGCTATTGAAAAACTTCCGGTTATCAATTACAAAGAGATAGAATCCGGTCGTGTAAGCCGATGGGCCGCAGAAGCATTGATGGCGCGAGTATTCTTGTTCTATACAGGCTATTATCAAAAAGAAACTTTACCATTACCGAATGGTGGAGAAATAACAAAAGATCAGGTAATTGCCTGGTTGGATGAATGTACGGATACAAGTATCAGCGGTCACGACTTGGTGAGCGATTTCAGAAACCTGTGGCCTTATTCTTACGTACAGGATTATACTTATACAAAAAACAATGGCTTGAAATGGGAAGGCGATGGTAACAAGGAAACGGTTTTTGCCATTAAATATTCAAACAGTTTTGCTACCCATGAATTTCCTTATCAAAAAAGTAATCAAGTATGTTTATTCTTTGGATTACGTGGACAGGAAGATTACAAATTAACTTTTCCGTTCGGACAAGGCTGGGGATTCGGAACAATCAATCCTAAAATCTGGAACGATTGGTCCGACAACGATCTGCGGAAAAAAGGTTCCATGTTTACGGTATCGGATAGACAGGAAGTACGTTTGTTTAAATATGGCGTGGATGCAAAAGATCCTCAGATGGAAGAAACTTCTTTTTACCAGAAGAAATACATACCAATCAATACTTATACGGATGCAACCAAGGCAAGTGTCTGGAACTATAGCCGTACATTGTACGGCAACACGATAGATAATTTTATGTTGAATAATACGCAGGATTTGGTGCTGATCCGTTTTGCCGATGTTCTGTTAATGGCTGCCGAACTTAATGCGAATACTCCTAAAGGCGATGCTTTCCTGAAAAGGGTACGAGACCGTGTTTCCTTACCGGCTGTTCCGGCTACCATGGAAAATATAAAGGAGGAACGCCGGTTTGAACTGGCTTTTGAAGGGGTACGTTTTTTTGATTTGTTACGCTGGCACGACGAACATCTTTTAACTGAAAATCAAAAAGATGTCACTATTTACAAAAATAAAACGGAAACAAGGACAAAGTCAATAACCTATCGCCCCGAAACAGGCGGATTTTTGCAAATTCCATTATCGGAAATAGAAATAACCAAAGGCGTATTGACGTCTAATCCAGGTTGGGGAGCAGAAGCGGCTTTTCGGGAATGAAAAATTGTTTCAGATAATCAATTAATGAAAATAAAATAACGGCTCAATTAAAGTAAATCATATATGTTAAATATCAAAAAAAATCTTCTGCTTCTGTTAGCGCCATTACTCTTTTTGAATTGTTCGAAATCAGCAAAGAATATAGAAGCTGTCGACATTTGTATCTATGGCGGAACTTCAGCAGGTGTTATTGCAGCCTATACGGCTTCGAAAAACGGGAAAAATGTCCTCTTGATCGAACCTGGCAACCATTTGGGAGGTATGTCGTCCGGCGGATTAGGTTATACGGATATCGGTAATAAGTTTGTAGTGCAAGGATTGGCTCGCGATTTTTATCGTCGCCTTGGAACGCATTACGGGAGGCTTGAACAGTGGGTTTTTGAACCTTCCGTCGCCGAAAATATCTTTAAAGACTATATTCAGAGGGGAAAGATAAGAGTACTTTACAATTATCGCTTACAACAGATAGAGAAAACAGGCGCCAGTATTGTCAAAATTGTTATCGAAAATTCCCAAAAACCGGAATCGGCTACCAACAAGACTGTTCAAGCGAGAGTTTTTATTGATTGTTCGTACGAAGGTGATTTGATGGCGAAAGCGGGAGTTTCTTATGTAGTAGGCAGAGAAGATAACAGCACCTATAATGAAACATGGAATGGTGTTCAACTTTTAAATGGTCATCAATTCTGGGATCCCATTGATCCTTACGTTATACGGGGAGACTCAAGCAGTGGACTGATTTGGGGCGTCAGCAATAACCCCTTATTGCTTTCCGGTAGCGGAGACAAAAAAGTTCAAGCCTACAATTTTCGTGTTTGTCTGACCAATGACCCGGATAACCTGATACCGATATCTTTACCGGATAATTACGATCCGAAACGGTATGAATTGGCTCTTCGTCTGCATGAAGTGTCTCCTCGTAAATCGTTATACGACTTTTTCATTTGGAGCCGGATGCCTAATTCCAAAACAGATATCAATAATGCCGGTGGTTTTTCTACCGATATGATTGGGATGAATTGGGATTACCCGGAAGCTGATTATGCCCGGCGAGCTGAAATTTGGAAAGCTCACGAAGATTATACCAAGGGCTTTTTCTATTTTCTGGGACACGATGAAAGAGTTCCCGAATATATCCGGAAAGAAATGCTCCAATGGGGTTACCCCAAGGATGAATATACCGATAATAACCATTGGTCTCATCAGCTTTATATACGGGAAGCTCGCCGGATGGTTGGGGAACTTGTAATGACACAGCATCATTGTACAGGGGATGAAGTCGTAGATGATTTTGTGGCATGGGCGGCTTATACAATGGATTCGCATAACTGTGACCGTCTTGTTGTGAATGGTTGCGTGAAAAACGAAGGAAATGTAGAAGTGGGCGGTTTTCCTCCTTATCCGGTTTCATACAGGGCGATTGTTCCGAAGAAAAATGAAATAACGAATTTACTTGTTCCTGTCTGTTTGTCAGCCTCCCATATCGCTTACGGCTCCATCCGGATGGAACCGGTCTTTATGGTATTAGCTCAATCGGCTTCGGTCGCCGCTTGCTTGGCGATAGATAACCACATTGCCGTCCAGGATATTGATGTCAGGCAACTTCAACAGGAACTTAAAATAAATCCTTTAGCGGATGGAAGTCATCCTGAAATATTGATCGATAACGACGATACGAAGTTTGTTTCATTAACAGGGAACTGGAGCTATAATCGAGATACCTACCGAAGTTACGGATTAAATTTTTTTGTTGATGATTCCGGAGGAAAAATCTTAAAATCCGCCAAATATGCGCCGGAGATACATACAGCCGGAAATTACAGGATTTACATCTATTATCCGAAATTGGATGAGGGATCTACTTATACATCCGTGACTGTATTTAATGGAAAAGACACTGTAGAAAAACAAATAAATAGAAACGACATTAAGATAGAAGGGCAAACCGGCGGAGAATGGATCGATCTCGGTCTATATCATCTGGAAAAAGGAACTGAAAATTTTGTCGAAATATCCAACAAAGGCGCCGACAACGTAATTGCGGCAGATGCTGTATTATTTATTCCATTCGATTAAAATTTCTATATTGCTTTTAGTGAATCATCATTTTATAAATATCTAAAAAAGTTAATTTCCATGAAAAAAATAGTTTTTTTATTACCATTCTTTTTTTCCATTTCATTATTTTCACAACAAAAAATGAATGGTAATAATGAAATGGAGTATTTTATCCGTAAATTAATGTCCCAAATGACATTGGAAGAGAAGCTCGGACAACTCAATTTACCAACAGGAGAAGATTTTGTTACCGGACAGGCCAAAACAACTCAATTGGCCGATAAAATAAAAGAAGGAAAAATCGGCGCTATTTTCAATGTCAAAGGTGTTGAGAAAGTCAGAGAAATGCAACGGATTGCAATAGAAGAGAGCCGTTTGGGAATTCCATTGATTTTCGGTATGGACGTTATTCACGGTTATCGAACCATTTTTCCTATTCCATTGGCGCTGGCTTCCACTTGGAATATGGAAGCCATTGAACAGGCGGCACGGATTGCGGCTATTGAAGCCAGCGCCGATGGCATCAACTGGACATTTAGTCCGATGGTGGATATTACGCGCGATCCTCGTTGGGGACGCATTGCCGAAGGCGCCGGAGAAGATCCCTTTTTAGGGGGAGCTGTTGCTAAAGCAATGGTAAGAGGCTATCAGGGTGATAACAGCTATGCAGAAAACAACCGAATAATGGCTTGTGTGAAGCACTATGCTTTGTATGGAGCCGGCGAAGCCGGAAGAGATTACAATACCGTAGACATGAGCCGTATCCGTATGTTTAATGAATACATGTATCCATATCAGGCTGCCGTAGAAGCCGGCGTTGCCAGCGTAATGACCTCGTTCAATGAAGTGGACGGCATACCGGCAACTGCAAATAAATGGCTGATAACCGATATTCTGCGAAATAGATGGGGATTCGACGGATGGGTTGTGACCGATTATACGGCTATCAAGGAGATGACCGATCACGGTATCGGTGATTTCCCTGCCGTTTCGGCGCAAGCGCTTATGGCCGGTGTCGACATGGATATGGTGAGCGAGGGTTTTGTTTCTACTTTAGCGCAATCTCTCAAAGAAGGAAAAATAACGGAAGAACAAATCAACACAGCTTGCCGCCGTATTCTGGAAGCTAAATACAAATTGGGATTATTTGCGAACCCGTACAAATTTTGTGATATTCAGCGAGCTAAAATTGAAATATTTACTGCTGAACATCGTGAAGCGGCACGGAAAATAGCAGCAGAGAGTTTCGTCTTGTTGAAAAATGAAAATCAATTGTTGCCTTTGAAAAGGCAAGGAACTGTTGCTGTTATAGGGCCGCTGGCTAATACACGCTCCAATCTGTTAGGGAGTTGGAGTGTTTCTGCCGATTTGTCTGCGGCAGCAACTCTTGTGGAAGGTTTGAAATCGACAGGAGGAAAAAATACAAAAATTGTATACGCTAAAGGCAGCAACCTTATGGAGGATGCAAAATATGAGGAACGAGTGGCGGGAGCAGGACATACCTTGTACCGCGACAATCGAACCAACAGGGAATTGTTGGATGAAGCGTTAGCCGCAGCAAAAGAAGCCGATGTGATTGTTGCCGCTTTAGGGGAAGCTTCCGAAATGAGTGGAGAAAGTAGTAGCCGTAGCGATCTGAATATTCCGGACGTTCAGCAGGATTTGTTAAAGGCATTGGTAAAAACAGGAAAACCGGTTGTTTTGGTGTTGTGTACCGGACGACCGCTCACGCTTACATGGGAACAGGAAAATGTTCCCGCTGTTTTGAATGTTTGGCAGGGAGGTACAGAAGCGGCTTATGCTATTGGAGATGTTTTGTTTGGCGATGTAAACCCAAGTGGAAAATTAACCGCAACGTTTCCCAAAAATGTAGGACAAATTCCGATTTATTATGCTCATAAAAATACCGGTCGACCTTTGCAGAACGGACAATGGTTTGAAAAATACCGCAGTAACTACCTGGATGTAGATAATGAACCGCTTTATCCTTTCGGATATGGACTCAGTTATACACAATTTGAATATAGCGACATAAAACTTGCAGCCCACAAGGAAGAATGGACGGCAACTGTAACGGTTACAAATACCGGAGATCGGGATGGAACGGAAGTTGTGCAGTTATATATCCGCGATAAAGTCGGAAGCATAACTCGTCCGGTAAAAGAATTGAAAGGTTTTAAAAAAATAGAGATAAAAGCCGGAGATTCACAGAAAATAAGTTTCCGGATTACGTCCGACTTGTTGAAATTTTATAATTCGGACTTGGATTATGTTTTAGAACCGGGCGATTTTGAAGTAATGATTGGCGGGAACAGCAGAGACGTGAAGACTGCAAATTTCGCAAATTGGACGAAAAATTAACTTTTTCAACAACTACAGGGACAAGTAAGTAAATGTTCATGGGTGCGTGGAACCTTTAACCTTATTCATTCGTAGAGGTTATCAACTACCCCGTATCAACAAATAAATTATGCTCACGCATCCAACGTGAGCATTTACTACTTGCATTTACGCTTCCCAACTTAGGTGTATATCTTCTTTATTCTTGTGGAACAGGCGCTTCTTCCGTACCCTGAATTGGATTTTCAAAAGGGGTCACTACATTCGGATCTTGAGTTGGAATAGTAGGAATTGTCTCTATAATTTCATTTTTAATTCTTGAATCGGACGATGATGATGACACAGTCTGTTGGTGTAAAAATGATGCAATAACACACAAAACAACTAATATACCGGCCAACCACCAAGTTGCTTTTTCAAGGAAATCAGTTGTTTTACGAACGCCCATTACCTGATTGGAAGAAGCAAAACCGGCTGCTAATCCTCCGCCTTTTGAATTTTGTATAATTACAATCAAAGACAAGAGAATAGCAATAATTACAATCAAAATAGAAATAAATACGTACATTTTTTATATTTTATTTTTTTGAGTTAATAACTAATTTTTCTAAAAATCTAATTTGGTCTGCAAAGTAAAGACTTTTTTCCGGATAATGCAAACTTAATTTCCGGATAATTTCCAATGCTTTCTCATATTTTTTCTGTTTAAGATATATTTTTGCCAAGGTTTCTGAAAAAAAGTCGTCTTTATCCACTGTTTTCAAATCGGGAGAAAAGATTTCTTCATCGCCTTTATCTTTAAGTTCGAGTTTAAAAGGAAAAATCTCATCTTTTTCCAAAAATTTATCAATCGTTTCCTGATGTTGAAGAGGAAATGTCTCTATTTCTTGTTTTTGCGCTTCTTCCGAAAGGAAGTACGACATATAATCCGTCGATACGATTTGGGTGTCCGGATTTTCTGCTTTTCTTTTTATTTCTTCCGCTTTTTCGGCAAGAAAGAAATCAATCAAATCAAAAGAAGTGTTTGCAACTATATTTTCTTTATTTTCTTGATTTTTATCAATTACCGGAGAAAAAAGTTCATCTTCTATCAAATAAAACAATTTTTTTCGATCGCCGGCATGACATGCGGCTTTTCTCAATTCCGCGTTGAAACGACTATCTTTACTTAGATGTAAATTTAGAGTATAAAGGAGTTGAGCCGTTTGAAAATAAGGATATTCCTCTACCAGATTTTGTAAATCCGATAAAGTTTTTTCGTCATAAGGGATTTGACGAAGCATCAGTTCGATTACTTGCTTACTTGTCACTAAAACTTACCAATTGGCAACAGTTGCATTATAAATCATATCGATCAATTCATCTACGATTTTTTTTACCAGTTCATCTTGCACCTCATCAAGAGAGCTTGAGCTGTCAAATTCGGAATAAGCAGAAAAAGTCTGTTCCACATCGCTATTGGCTTCTTTATTATTGGTATATTTAAGCCGCACCGAAATGGTCAGACGAGTTTGAGAAGCATAAGCATCTGCTTTTACGGCAATTCCCTGTATATCATAGCCGGTGATTTCTCCTTCTATTTCAATATCTCCGTTATTTGAAACCGGAAACAACCGAGTTTGTTCTATAAAACGATTTCTCAATGCCTGATCAAAAACTTGTGAAAGCGGAGGATAAACCAATGGAGCCCGATTGGGAAAATCGTGAATAGTGATTGTTTTTACCAAATCATAATTCAATTTTCCTCCGTGAAAAGAATAAGAAACGGAACAAGACGGGAGAATGAAAAGAATAAAAGAGAAAAATAGAACTTTTATTCTTTTTGTTTTTATTATTATTTTCATTTTTCTTTCATTCCAGTCCATACTCTTTAATTTTTCTATATAATGTTCTTTCCGATATTTTTAAGTCTTGGGCGGCATTGCGTCGTTTGCCGCCGTGACGTTCCAGCGCTTTTATAATCATCTCTTTTTCAACTTCTTCTAAAGACAGCATTTTTTCCAATTCCGGCTCTTTTTCTTCTTCAGAAACTTCGTCGGCATATTGATACTGTACCGGTTCTTTCTGTTCCAAAGAATTATAATTATCTATAAATGAATAAGAAGGTGTTTCTTTTGATTCTGAAACGGGTTGAACATTCGTATTATTATTTAACAATCCGGGAACTAATTTTTTTAAATCACTAATATCCCTTCTCATATCAAATAGAATCTGATATAAAATTTCCCGTTCATTGGCAAATGATTTTGAATCGGAATTGAAAGGGATGATAGCCGGTAATTGTTCTATATCCGGAGTAGAAAGATAGGTTTTCAGCCGTTCCGTTGAGACTTCTCTTTCCTGTTCAAAAATAGACATTCTTTCCGTAATGTTTTTCAATTCCCGAATATTACCGGGCCAACGGTATTTTACTAAAATTTCCTTTGCATCATTTGTTAAATGAATAGCAGGCACATGATATTTTTCGGCAAAATCACTTGAAAATTTTCTAAACAACAAATAAATATCTTCTTTTCTTTCGCGAAGCGAAGGAATGTTTATAGGAACCGTATTTAAACGATAAAACAAATCTTCTCGAAAACGGCCGTTCCGAATGGCTTTTAATAAATCGACATTCGTAGCCGCAACGATCCGGACATCTGTTTTTTGGACTTTAGATGAACCGACTTTAATAAATTCGCCGTATTCCAAAACACGGAGCAAACGGGCTTGTGTCGCCATCGGTAATTCGCCTACTTCGTCCAGAAAAATGGTTCCTTTATCGGCCACTTCGAAATAGCCTTTACGTTCGGCTAAAGCGCCTGTAAATGAACCTTTTTCGTGTCCGAATAATTCCGAATCAATTGTTCCTTCCGGAATAGCGCCGCAATTGACTGCAATGTAGGAACCATGTTTTCTTACACTGTTCTGATGGATGATTTGAGGGAAAACCTCTTTTCCTACTCCGCTCTCGCCGGAGATCAACACCGTTAAATCTGTCGGTGCAATCAATAATGCTTTTTCTATCTCCCGATTAAGTAAGAGATAATTTCCAATAATCCCAAATCGTTGTTTTACTTGTTGAATATCTATTACCGCCATATTTTATCTGATATTTGCAATACTAATAATATCCGAAAAAACACCGGCCGCCGTTACCGCCGCACCGGCTCCGTATCCTTTAATAATCATCGGATATTCGTTATACCTTTCGGTTGTAATCATTATAATATTATTACTTCCTTCCAATTCATAAAACGGATGACTACGGTCAACTTCATGTAAGCCAACCGAACATTTTCCGTTCTCCATTTCCGCTACAAAACGAAATTTTTTTCCCTCTAATTCCAGTTTTCGACGCTTTTCCTCAAAGGCAGCGTCCATTTCAGGAATTGTTTTCCAAAAATCGTCCAAATTACCCTGAAAATAATGATTCGGAATAAACAAATTTTGTGTTACATTTTCTTGATTTACTTTGTAACCGGCTTCTCTTGAAAGAATTACCAATTTACGAATCACATCTTTTCCACTCAAATCGACACGTGGATCCGGCTCGGAGAATCCCGCTTCTTTAGCCATTTTGATGGCTTTGCTTAGTGGAATATCTTTACCGATCGTATTAAAAATAAAATTCAATGTTCCGGACAATACGGCTTGCAATTTCAAAATCCGGTCGCCGCTATTGGTAAGCGCATTCATTGTATTGATAATCGGTAATCCTGCTCCTACATTGGTTTCAAAAAGATACTTTACGCCTGTTTTCCGAGCAGTTTCCTTTAAGTTTTTATAATTTTCAAATGGACCGGAAGCGGCAATTTTATTTGCCGTAACAACGGATATGTTATGCGAAAGAAAATCTGCATATAAACCTGCAATTTCATCACTTGCCGTACAGTCAACAAATACCGAATTGAAGATGTTCATTTTCAAGATTTCTTCTCGAAGAATTTCATGGTCGGATGCTTGTCCGTTGTTTGTCAAATCTTCCAGATAATTATCCAGATCAATGCCTTTTCGATTGAGGAGCATTTTGTTTTTTCGAGCAATTCCTACAATATTTAATTTCAATCCGTTATGTTCCATTAATGTCTTTTGTTGACATTGGATCTGCTCCAGTAAACGCCCTCCGATGGTTCGCACACCCACCAGAAAAATATTTAATACTTGATATTCCGACAAGAAAAACGAATCGTGAATTGAATTTAATGCTTTACGAAGATATTCGCTTTGAATAACAAACGAAATATTCGTTTCACTTGCTCCTTGTGCACAAGCAATTACACTTATTCCACTGCGCCCTAACGTTCCAAAAAGTTTCCCTGCAATACCGGGCGTTCGTTTCATATTTTCGCCAACGATGGCTACTGTCGCCAAATTTTTTTCTGCTTTTATATCATTAATTTCACCCTGTGTCAATTCCAATTGAAATTCTTTCTTTAAAACGTCTACCGATAAATCGGCGTCTGCATTTTTCACAGCAAAAGAGGTTGTATTTTCGGAAGATGCCTGCGAAACCATAAATACGCTAATCCCTACTTCAGAAAGGGCTTTGAAAATGCGGAAATTCACACCAATCACGCCAACCATTCCCAAGCCTTGTACTGTAATCAAGCAAGTGTCGCTAATAGAAGAAATTCCTTTGATAGACGATTTGCCGCTTGTCCGCTTGTCTTTCGTTATATAAGTACCCGGAGCTTCCGGATTGAACGTGTTTTTTATCAATATCGGTATATTCAGATGATAAGCAGGGAAAATAGTCGGAGGATAAATCACTTTGGCGCCAAAGTTACTTAGTTCCATCGCTTCAATATAACTGAGTTCTTCAATGACGTATGTATTGCTGATAATGCGAGGATCTGCCGTCATAAATCCGTCTACATCCGTCCAAATTTCCAAAATATCGGCTTTCAATGCCGCCGCTAAAATAGCTGCGGTATAATCTGAGCCTCCTCGTCCCAGATTAGTCACATCGCCTGTTTTCTTGTCACTCGCAATGAAACCGGGAATTACAGCCGTTTTGGGAAGATTAACAAACGTTTTTTCAATTAGTTGATTCGTTAATACAAAATCGACAATGTGTTTACTGAATTGTTTTTCTGTCTTAATAAAATTACGAGCATCGAATAACCGTGCATCCGTCAGAAAAGAAGTAATAATGATGGAACTTAATCTTTCTCCATAACTGACAATAATATCAGAAGTTTTTTGCGACAGATCTTTCACTAAAAACACACCTCGCAGAATATTTCCCAATTCATCCAAAAGTGAAGAAATTTGTTTCAATAAATCATTTTTGTCTTCCGGATTCGATATAACTCCTTCCACCAGTTCGATATGGCGCATGACTAATTTATTGTACTCTTTTTCATAAGAATAGTCGCCTTGCGCCGCCCAACCGGACATAGTCAACAATTGGTCGGTCACTCCACCCAAAGCGGATACAACAACAATTACCGAACTTTCAACCGTTTCAACAATTTTTTTTACTTTTAAAATACTCTCTATGGAACCGACTGATGTTCCGCCAAATTTCATTACCTTCACTTTATTTCAATTAAGAATTAAAAATTAAGAACAACACAATCTTTGTTGTTGCCGGATTTAAAAATTCACTTGGGGAGATCAAGAACTTTTACGCTTCTCCTACCGGGCCCATTAACGGATGATTGAAATCCATACCTTGTATTGGAATTTCTCCATTTTGAGCTTCATATTTCTTGATGTTATCTATTAAAGCAAGCATCAACCGTTTAGAATGTTCCGGAGTCAAAATAATACGGGATTGAACTTTTGCTTTCGGAACGCCGGGCATTAATCGTACAAAATCTACGACAAATTCAGATGAAGAATGAGCGATCACCGCTAAATTAGAATAGATCCCTTGAGCTATATCATCTGTTAACTCAATTTGGACATTGTTTTGTTGTTGTTTATCCATTTGTTTTAATTTTTTCTGACATGCTGTCATGTTTTGAGAGAACAAAAATAGTGATAATTATTTAATTTTTGAATAAATCTATCTCTAACAAATTTATTTTTTGCATCGGAGCGCGATAATTATTAAAAACTATCGTTCTTTTTGCTAAATTTGCAAAAAGAATTTCAAATCATGGAAAAAATAAAACGGTTACCTTACGGAATTTCTAATTTTGAGTCTATCCGGACTGAAAATTATGCTTACGTTGATAAAACACGGTTCATTGAACAGCTTGAAAAAGAGACCAATCCCTACCAATTTTTTATCCGTCCCCGAAAGTTCGGGAAAAGTTTGTTTTTTTCGATGTTGGCGAATTATTACAATATCAATGCTGCGGACAAATTCCAGTCGTTGTTTGGCGATTTGTATATCGGAAGATATCCTACTCCGAAGAAAAATGGTTATATAGTGCTTAAATTCAATTTTTCAGGGATTAGTACGGCTTCCGAAGAAGATTTTGCTACATCTTTTTCTAATATCGTTCAACATTACACCGGTGACTGTTTCAATAGTTACCGGAATATCTTCACTGATGTAAATGAATTGATTCGTAAAATAGAAAACCAAAACACAGGCATACAGTCTCTTTTAGTTCTTTTTGGAGCTACACAACTTGCCGGTCAACAACTTTTTGTCATCATCGACGAATACGACCATTTTGCCAACGACCTTATTGCGATGGGCAATCGAATGGGCGACGATATTTATCGCCGAATGGTGCGCGCCAACGGATTAGTCCGTGATTTCTATGAAACGCTTAAAATCGGTACATCCAACGTAGTTGACCGCATTTTCATCACCGGAATAT